>NZ_JVIP01000009.1:0-104146 GCF_001076435.1 Corynebacterium sp. 401_CJEI | reverse complement strand
GGGTTAAGTAGCAAAAAGTGTGTCCGCTCGGCGTGTTGCGGGGCGGGCACACCGTTTGTTACTTCATGGGGCCTTTTCTGATTCCTATCGAGTGTTCGTACTCGGTTGGGATAGCGTTGTCGTAGAAGGCTGGTCGGCCTGTTTCATGGTCGGCTTTGTTGTGGTCTTCTTCGACAAGATCGTTGACTTTGGCGAGTTGATCTTGGCCGAAATTGCACTGCCTGGCGATCTTTAATGGGTCGTCAGGCAGTTGCGTTTTCGAGTGCAGGTACCACTCGAGCATTTTTCGTTGGCGTTCCCCGGACCTGCCGCGATGCGCGTCGGCGATGCGTTTGAGCCCGGCGTTGATGCCGCCTTCCAGACTGTTTGTCGTTGAAGCCCAGCGTTGAGGCTCAAGCGCATTCGGTGGTGGCTGCAGGTAGGTAAACAGCCATCCTTTCCGTGAGAGGTGCAGCAGGGAGTTGTATGCCTTGCGAACTCGCAGATGGGTCCATTCCCACTGGTTGTTGAGTGTGCGGCGCTCTTTTGACACGGGCGTTTTCTCGTTGAGGAATGCTTTGAATACCTGTCCGAAGTCGTGCAGACGCAGCGTCCACTCCCGTGCCTGGTCGAGTGTGGTGATACGGGTCAGTTTCAACGCCAGGGCGTAGATGGCTTTGCCGGCGTCGGTGCGTGGTCGTGATGTGGTGTAGCGGCGGATGACGCGTTGCGCATGGACGAGGCATCGTTGGATTATCGCGTTCGGCCAGCAGGCTTTAATCGCAGTAAGTGCGCCTTGTCCGCCGTCGAGGACGACGCAGAGCGGCTCAGCGATTTTGCGGAGTAGCTGCGTGTAGGCGTGGGCGGTTTCGTGTTTGGTCCAGTGCCATGCGATGACGTGGTCGTGGCTGGCTGCGACGAGCAAGCATCCGGCGGCGGTGTAGGTACCGTCGATGAAGATCTGGTCGTAGATGCGCTGTGGGTCACCGTCGTTGGGGATGTCGATGAGCCAGAACGGTTTGAATCGGCGGTCAAGTGTCCAACGGCTTACCCCTTGTTGCTGGGCGAGTTCAGACAACGTTGCTGTGGAGGTGGCATAAGAGACGAAGGCTTTAAAGTCGCGGGTCTGCGTGCGGTCGGTGCGGGTTCGTGTCGTGGAACTGCCGCAGTTCGGGTCCTTGCATCGCCACCTGGTTGTGCCTTTAGAAGTGGTTCCGTTTTTCTTCATTTGCCCAGCGCATATCGGGCATCGTGGTCTGTTTTTACTCACCCGGAAAGCACACCAACCCCCGATTAGCACATGCGGGTGCCATTCCGGTGGATTGAACACTAATCGGGCGGATATAAGGTCTTGATGCTTATATCCGCCCGATTTACCCAGCCTAATCAGCAGTAATGCTGAAAGTCAGACACACTTTTTGCTACTTAACCCGGAGCGGTCTTCTCTTTTCGAACTCACAAATCGAGTTTGACGTTAAGCTGCGTCGCGAGCGCTAAGCTCCCGGTCGATACGCAGCAGGCCAGCACCGTTGTCGCCAACAATCTCCAGGCGACCGATGATGCCACGCACGGTGTCCTCTTCCTCAATCTGCTCAACCACGAAGCTGTCCAGCAGCGGGCGGGAGTCGAGATCACCCTCGCTATCAGCAAGCTTGCGGAGGTTACGGATAGATGCCGAAACCTTCTCTTCATGCTCGAGAGCAATGCGGAATGCATCGATTGCGGAAGTGACCTTCACCTCCGGTGCGTCGACAGCACCAATCTGCGGGTGGTTGTCGCGAGCATCGAGGTGTGCGATGAACTGGTTCGCGTGATCAACTTCCTCATCCGCCTGTGCACGCATCCACTCTGCCATGCCGGAGAAATCCAGCAGGTCCAGTTCGATTGCCAGCTGGCGGTAGACGTGGGAAGCGGTGAGCTCCATAGTGATCTGGTCGTTGAATGCCTTCTCAAGAGTATCTGTTAGTCGCATGCCCCTACTATAAGTCCAATCGTTATAAATGACAACGATTATAATACTTCCCTTATAAGCCAGGCCTTGCCTATTCTGCAATCGTCGGCTTAACCTCGGCGGTATGGCTACACTCACCTCCGTAAGCCCATCGACCGACGAAATTCTGCAGTTTCTTTCTCGACCTGCGCAAACGACACATGATACAGCGGCGGTGTCTCACAACACCTCCACCGTCACGGCCATCGCCGTCACCAGCTTGGACGGACGCGGCGCCGTCGAAGGCACCTCTGGCCAGCTTGGCAACGACACCGATGCCACGGTTTTCAACACGCTTCGCGCGCTTGCCGACGTCGTTTTCGTTGGTACAGGCACCATTGCGTCCGAGGGGTACGGGCCAGTTGAGATACCGGAGTACCTAGAGGCCGTTCGACAGAAGCTAGGTCGCTCCGAGCACGTGGCGATGTCCACACTTTCGCGCTCGTTGGATTTAGATATAAAATCTGACTTTTTCGCGAATGCAGAAGTCAATCCTCCGATAATCTTCACCCCGACTAAAGATGCTTTTAATGATGAAGAGGCAAGAGCCGCTCACAAGAACAAAGCTAAAAAGATGGAGTCGGCCGGGGCTCGCGTCGTTAAGTTCCCTAACCCCTCGGTAAAAGCGGCGTTAACGTGGCTGGCTGAACATGGGTATCGGGACATTGTCGTAGAGGGTGGATCGACGATGTATCGAGAAGCATTCAAAAAGGGGTGCGTCGACGAACTGTTCCTGACATTGTCGCCGATGTGGGTGGGTAACGGCCCCCTGACTTTCGGCGAGAACGACCCTGATGAGGACTCGAACTCGACGAACCCGCAGGCTTTTGAAGTGCGGGATATCCTACGTTCCGACTCACACATCTTCCTACGCTATTCCCGCAGCTTCACCCAGTAGGGTGGAGTATTGTGAGTAAACCAAAAATCGACGTGAGCGCAAGCGCAACGGCATTAACGCAAACGTCCAAGGACACGCCAGAGACAAATTCGGTGGCTCCACGCCCTCTGTCTCGGCACGTGTCGCGAGGACTCAGCGCTTTCTTGTGGCCTATCGCAGCTGTGGTGATTTTTCACCGCACCTGGGTTTTGCCGAAAGACGTTTCTGGCACAGATGACTTTACGACCGTCTGGTCGGCAATTAATCGATTCGTATCGCAGGTACCCGTTTATTCGGAAGACTACGTAACAGCCGATCCGCACTATCTGTATTCCCCAGGCGCTACCCTACTTTTAGCCCCGATTGATTTGTTCGGCTCGCTTGAATCGGGCCGAATCTGGTTTGCGGTGTTTCAGTCAGCTGCAATCATTGCGGCAATTGTATTGCTGCTGAGGTGGCTTGGTATTGCGCGCTCTGGCCCCATCATTCCAGCGTCGATAGCACTGCTCTACCTCACGGAACCCGTTACCAACACCCTTGATTTTACGAACGTCAACGGTTCACTCTTCCTTGCATTAGTGCTGTTTTTTATTGCTCTGACCGAGCGGCGCAATATCCTGGCCGGCCTGATCATCGGTATCGCAATCACCATTAAACCTGTTTTCTTGCCAATGCTGTTCCTACCGTTCATGCGCAGGCAGTTCTCTACGGTACTGACCAGTATCGGAGTGGTAATTGCAGCCAATGTCATTGCGTGGCCGCTCATGGTCCAACCACGTGACTACCTAGATATCACCGTCCCCTACCTGGGAGTTGTCCGTGACTTTGCAAATGCTTCACTGACTGGACAGCTTGTTTGGCTAGGTGCCCATCCGACCCTGATTTTGCTGTGGCAGATCTTTTTCGGCATTTTCGTCTTGGTATCCGTCGTGCTCCTTCTTCGCTGGCTCGAAAGGGATGAGATATTCTGGATTGCTACGACTTCCGGAGTTCTCTTCACCGGCGCGTTCTTCCTTTCCAGCCTGGGCCAGCAGTACTACTCGATGACGCTCTTGCCAATGGTTCTCACCGTGCTTCGCCCATTGGTTTTGGCTCGCGACAATGAAGGAAATATTGGTTCGACAGTCATGTTGAATTGGGGCGCAGGACTCGGAGTCGTACTCTGTTTCTTCTACGCCAATTGGTGGATTGATGAAGATGACCTCTTTTTCCCGTGGTTCACGGTTGCAATCGGCGGTATTGGATGGGCCGTTCTTATTCTCTCCATCACGGCAGCACTCATTCGAATGACGATTGTGGATGCCGTCAATGGGCGTAGCTTTGCATCCGGCTTCAGCTGGCTGAGCGACTGGAAGATAGCAGGCAGGAAGTCTAATCAGGAATCTGATCTCAAGTCTGAGGAGGCTATTCAGAATGGTTGATTCGCATAGCGAAGACTGGAATCTGAGCGAAGAAGAATGGCGCGAACGCCTCAGTGCCGCGGAGTACCAGGTTTTGCGTCAGGCAGGTACTGAACGCGCCTTCACCGGTGAGTACACCGATACCAAGACTCAAGGTGTCTACCGCTGCCGGGCCTGTGGTTACGAGCTGTTTCGGTCGAACGAGAAGTTCGACTCTCACTGCGGTTGGCCATCCTTCTTCTCTCCACTAGCTGGAGACCGGATTATTGAGCGCCGAGACACCAGCCTCGGTATGGTCCGTACCGAAGTGCTGTGCAGTCGTTGCAAGTCTCACCTCGGCCACGTCTTTGAGGGTGAGGGATACAATACTCCGACCGACCTGCGTTATTGCATCAATTCAATTTCACTCACGCTCGAACCGGACAAGACGGCTGAATAACTAGATAGAGAAGCAGCGCCGCTGGTCAAAATCCCGTCAGTTAACGGGGCTTGACCAGCGGCGCTGCTGATTCTCTCGTTGATTGCGTGAGCTACGGCAGAACGTTGATGATCTCTGCGATGTCATCGACGCGACGTCCCGTGTGGAACGGAATCTCTTCGCGGACGTGCAGACGAGCCTCGGTGTAACGCATCTTCCACATCAAGTCCACAATGCGGTCGAGCTCCGGCCCCTCGAATGCAAGGATCCACTCGTAGTCACCGAGTGCGAACGCCGGGACAGTATTGGCGCGCACATCCGGGTAGTCACGACCGGCCATACCGTGTTCAGCAAGGATGCGGCGTCGCTCGGTCGGCTCCAGCAGGTACCAGTCGTAGGAACGAACGAAGGGGTAAACCGCAATCCATCGTCCCGGCTCTTCACCCATGATGAACGACGGCAGGTGCGACTTGTTGAACTCAGCTGGACGGTGCAGCGCAGCGTTCGACCAGTGCGGAGTGGATGCCTTGCCCAGCGGAGTCTCGCGCAGGAAGGCGTTGTAGAACGCCTGCAGGTCTTCCAGCTTCTCTGCGTGGATCCAGAACATGAAGTCGGCTTCAGCACGCATGGCCGAAACATCGTAGAAACCACGGATGATCAGATCAGTGTCTTCGTAACGAGCCAGGAATTCCTTGGTCTTAGCCACTGCCTCTTCGCGGTTATCACCGAGTGCACCTGGGGTCACCTTGAAGGCAGACCACATGGTGTAGCGGATGGTGTCGTTGAGCTTCTTGAAATCGAGCTTGGTCATTAGTTGTCTCCTAGTTCGGTTGAAAGGTTTGTTTAAAAACGATGGGTCAGCGCCAGTTTCGTACTCAGCACCAATCTCGCAGCTTTATGCCAGCTCCGCAGCAATCTTGCTGGCCGCAGCCTTGGCGTTGGAGATACATTCCGGAATGCCCGGGCCACTGAGCCACGCCCCTGTTGCTGCAAGCTTAGGCACCTCGGCCAAATCCTGGCGAGCAAAATCCATCAGGCCTCCATGCCCCATATCGAAGCGTGGAATCCCCGCCCACCAACGCTGGACGAAAACCGCTGTCGGTTCGGCATCAAAGCCAGTCGCCTTAGCCAAATCTGCTTTTGCCCTGGCGATGAGGTCCTCGTCGCTACGATGCACGTGCGAGTCATCATCAAAACGGCCGAAGCTTGCCCTCACAACGGCACCGTAGCGCTCACCAATATGTGGCCACTTCCGGGACGACACTGTAAAAGCTTTCGCGGACAGGTCAGCACCAATCTCGCACAACACGCCGTTGATCTCCGGCAGTCCTTCCGACGAGTCGAAACACATACCGACCACCGCCGAGTTCGACGTGTCTACCCCACCAATGAGCTCGGCCGCCTCTGGCGCAAGATTGCTCAACAGCTCCGATGTGGTTGCAGAAGGTGCCGCCACGACAACACCGTCGACGTCGATAGTGCTAATGCTCGTGCCGCTTTCCGACGGCAGTTCCACTGTCACCTCAAAGCCGTTGTCATGCTGGCGCAGACCAGTAGCCTTCGTCGACAAGAGGAGTTCGGCTCCCGATTCGTCGACAAGCGTGTTGTAGAGAACCTCGAAGCCATCGCGGAACGTTTGGAAGACCACCGGTCGCTTCGTCTTCGTCGAATCTGTCGCAGCCTCACTACTCAGACGCGCCTGCTGCGCCTCCTTACGTGCTTCCAGAACGCGCTGGACAGCGCCGGTGAGGCTGACATGGTCACCGACACTAGCCATTTCATCAAGCGCTGCCGCCAGCTGTGGGATGGTCGCACGCAGACCCAGATCGTATGCGGTGGTTGAGTAGACGCCCCCGAGCAGCGGGGAGACGATGCGGTCAACGACTTCCTCACCGAGCCGCGCCGCGACCAGCTGGCCGACATTCATGTCGTCTCCCAGTACCCAGTGCAAGGCTGGAGTGAGCTCGGGGTTCGACTCGGCATCAATCTTGGCGAGGGTGGCCTCGCTGAGGAGGTAGCCCAACCCTTCTGAGCTTCCTGGAATACCGGTGACCGTGTTACGCGGAAGGTCCTTGAGTTCACCTCCAATGTAGAGCTTGGAAGGCAGCCCCGAAGGGGCGACTAGCTGATCTGCCAAACCGAGTTCCTTGAAAAACTCGGTGGCATCGTGACGGAACGCCAGGTACGCCTCAGCGCCCGCTTCGAGAGGGCCGTTAGTTCCTGTTCGAGTCTTCAGCTTGCCGCCGACCTGTGCACTGGACTCGATGACAATTATTCTTGCGGCGGGTCCGAGCTTTTTACGCAACTCATACGCTGCGGTCAGGCCGGAGATACCGCCACCTATGACGGCAATGGTAGAAGGTTGTGCAACCACGGTATTTCGTACGCTTTCTCTATGCCCGCGCCTCGAGCGGGCACGGTCGATAAGACTTGTAGGAAATTAGCTAGTGCGTGTTTTACACGCCTGTTGCGTCGGCTTTTACGTTGCGTGAATGATCTCAACGGCGCGCGTAATCGCGTCGGCATCGGTATTCGGTAGCACCCCGTGACCCAAGTTGAAGATATGTCCACGGGCGTCACCACGCTTAATTGCACGGTCCGCCTCAGAGCAGATGCGCTGAATCTCTTGGGTCATTGCATCTTCACCGGCAAAGAGAATCGCCGGGTCAAGGTTTCCCTGCAATGCAAGGCTGTTTTCCGCAGGGTCTGCGCCTCGGTGAACGTCGGAAAGCGTGGCACGAATGCGGTTGGCAGCAACGTCCAGTGGCACGCGCCAGTCGACGCCCATGACTTCTGGGCCGGCTTCAGCCATCGCACCGAGAAGCTCGCCGGTGCCCACACCGAAGTGGATGCGCGGAATGCCGGCGTCGGCGACGGCCTGGAAGATTTCCTTCGAGTACGGCAACACAAAGCGGCGGTAATCACGCTCGGTGAGATAGCCAGCCCAGGAGTCGAAGAGCTGAATAGCGTCCACACCAGCACCAATCTGCGCGCGCAGGAAAGCAATCACCATCGGAGTGATTTTCTGCATCAGGTGATCCCACAATTCAGGGTCCGAGTGCATCAGCGCCTTAGTGCGCTCGTGATTGCGGGATGGACCGCCTTCGATCAGGTACGACGCCAAAGTGAATGGTGCACCGGCGAAGCCAATGAGTGCCTGAGTCTCAGTCAGCTCTTGCAGAATGAGGCCGATACCCTCGGCCACCGGAGCGAGTTGCTCTTCCGTGACTTCCGGCAGCGCCTTAATGTCTGCTTCCGAGCGCACCGGAGTATCCATTACTGGACCGCGGCCAGGAACAATATCCAGGTTGACACCTGCGGCCTTCAGTGGCACGACGATATCGGAAAAAAGAATCGCAGCATCAACGTCGTGCCTACGTACCGGCTGCATAGTAATCTCAGCGAGCAGTTCCGGGCGGAAGCAAGAGTCCAACATACCGATGTCCTTGCGCACCTCACGGTACTCAGGCAGTGAACGACCAGCTTGCCGCATAAACCACACCGGGCGGCGCGACGGAGTTCGACCGTAAGCTGCATCAAGAATCGGGGCATCAGTCAAAGTGCGACGATTGTTCATACGGACAATCATGCCCCACTTACCTTAGAAATTGATGTGTGGGGTACTAAGAACAGGGAAATCGCTCGCCCTGCTGTGCGTTTTCGACGAACCGCTTGGTCGCTTCCCACTCTTTTCGGCGCGCCTCCCACTAACGCAAGCGTCATATGGCTAAGTTCAGGCGCGTGAATGGAACCGATTCAATGCCACAGAACTTCCGCGCCGCGGTCCAGTCAATGCACTCTGCTGAACTGCGACCTGAGATTGCTCTGGGCACCGTTCGGCCACCGCAGAAGCTGGCACCGTTTAGCCACGCTGTCTCGCTTGAGGTCACGCAGCCCGAAGCTGATATCGTCCCCGAGTCCTCGGACGACGATGCCTTTGGTCGTTTAATTTTGCTCCATGACCCCCGCAGTGAGGAAACCTGGGACGGTGACATGCGCTTGGTTGCATACATCCAGGCGGATATGGATGCCTCCCTCGCGGAAGATCCGTTGCTTCCCCAGGTTGCCTGGCAATGGCTCACCGAGGCTCTGGCTGAGAACAACGCCGAACTGTCGAATTTGGGTGGCACGGTGACTACTACGAACTCTGTCCGCTATGGCGAGATCGGCGGCAAGCCACAGGCCTTTCAATTAGAAATGCGCGCATCGTGGACTGCTCGTGGCACCGACCTGCGCACCCACGTTGAATCCTTCGCTCAGGTACTAGCGAACGTCGCTGGTCTGCCACCCGTCGGCGTTTCCCTGCTGGGCTGATACCGGCGACTGCTGATACCGACGACCGAAGAGGCGTGCGATGAGCTCCGACGTGGAAACTAGTCCCGACGTAGAAGTAAGACTTGCCCCAGCCGAGGGAACTCCACGCGTGCTTTCTGCCATCGACGACATTATTGACGCCGGTGAGCAGCTGGCCAAAGGACACGGTTGGCTCGCAGTCGATACTGAACGAGCTTCGGCATATCGCTACGACGACCGCGCCTTCCTGCTTCAATTTCGCCGCCGTGGAGCGGGCACCTTTCTCATCGATCCCGAAGATGGTCGCAAGGCGATGGCCGTTTTTGGTTCCTCAGTCAACGACCTGACCTGGATTATTCACGCCGCTCATTCTGACCTTCCCTGCCTCGCAGCTCTGGGCCTCTACCCCACCAAAGTCATTGACACTGAGCTGGCCGGCCGCCTTCTCGGCCTGGAGCGAGTCAACTTAGCAGCTCTGACAGAGCGACTCCTCGGAGTTGGACTTGCCAAGGGGCACGGTCGAGAGGATTGGTCTACTCGTCCACTGCCAGCAGATTGGCTGGACTACGCAGCCTTGGATGTCGAGCTGCTCATCGAACTCGCCGAGGTTCTTTGTCAGGCGCTGACTGAGCTCGACCGTTTGGAATGGCTGGAACAGGAATGCGAACGCGAACTCGCTCTAAACCGTAAATACCTCGATGGCCTGCACGTCGGACACTCGTGGCAGGGGCTCAAAGGGATTGGGAAGCTGCGCACTCCCGAACAACTTCACGTCGCCCGTGCACTGTGGACTGAGCGTGACGAAATCGCGCAGCGCCGTGATGTCTCCCCAACACACGTCATGGGTCACAGCGTTCTACGTACAATCGCAGAACAACTCCCCGGTACGCAGCGTGAACTGACTGCAATCCGTGGATTTCCACGTCGCCGTCGCGGTGCTGCGGACGCTTGGTTGAAGGTCGTTAATGAAGCCCGTCAGGAACCCAGGTCGTCATGGCCGAAGCCCCAGAAGCAGGCTCCCAACCAGATGCCCCACTTTCGGCGTTGGGCTGAACATGCCCCACAAGCCGCCGAGATTTTCGAAACCACGCGAGACTGCATCGACAACGTCTGTGCCCAAATACATCTGCGCAAAGATACACTCATCACTTCCGCGCAGACACGTGAACTGGTGTGGTGGATTCACAGCCGCGCAGTCGGCTCATTCGTTTTCCGCCACCACGACAACTACGCTGGCGGCCTGCCAGCCGTTACCGAAATCTCCGCTCACCTCAGCGAACAGGGTTTCCGCCCATGGCAGGCACATTTGCTTGCCGACGTGATCGGCGCCAACGTTCTTGCGCCCATGCGGCAGCCACTCTAGCTACAGCCGCTCTAGCACCGCGATGGTTTCAAAGTGATGCGTTAGGCCAAATGCGTCAACGACCTCGAGGTGTTTGAACGCGTAGCCGTAGTCAGCCCAGTACCGGGCATCGCGGGCAAAAGTCGCCGGATCGCAACCGAAATGTACAACCACGCGTGGCTTTGCCTGAGCAATAGCTGCAACGGCATCCTTACCAGCACCGGAGCGCGGAGGGTCGAGAACGACGATATCCGGGTTTGGTGTTTCCTCATTAGCAACTTCGCGGCGCACTACCTTGGTGACATCCCCAGTAACGAACCGGACTGGTGCCGCAGACGACGCATTCGCACTGTGGTCAGCTGCAGTGAAGGCCTTGCGCCCCGCCGTCGCTGCCGCTGCAAAACCCTCGACAGAGAGAATTGAGCCCTCTGCGTCAACTAGCTTGCGCAGTGCCGCCGACAGAACGCCTGCGCCACCGTAAAGATCCCAACCACAGGAGAAAGACTGACCGGCCAACAGTTCAATGATGCGCGATCCATAGAACTCAGGGGCATGGCAATGGGCTTGCCAAAAACCGGTAGTCGGCACATCGAAAGTAATTCCGTGAACAGTGTGCTGTGTGGTTGGCTCGCCTTCAATCACCGTTTGCTTGCGGTTCCTGCCGGTGCCGGAAACGTACACAGCACTTCGGTTACCCTCCGTGTCCATGGCCACATGGAGTTCTCCTGGCTTCGGCTTCTTGCTCCCGCGACCGCGAGCAGGCTTAGCGGCGGGGATGGTTCCGGCCGTCGAAAAGCCAGCGATGAGATTGGGAACTGTTTGGACGCACTCGGAGCCGATGACGAGCTCGTGGGAACGGGAACGACGTAATCCCGCTCGTCCCTGGGAATCCACACCCAGCCGCACGCGCGTGCGCCAACGGGAGGTCGGAGCCAGTGGAAGAACATCGATAGCTGGCAGCTCGTCGGCGGTGAAACGTCCAAGACGGCGCAGGCAATCGGTCAAGACATCAGCCTTGAGACGCGCCGCGTGCTCAGGATCAATAAAACCCCAGTCGCAACAGCCCGCGCCCTGCTGAGCTGCTTCGCAACGCTGCGAAATTCGATGCTCTGAGGCATCCAAAACCTCAACGACATTGCCGCGCCACAGCTTGGCATCAGGTTTGGCAATTTCGACAACAACGCGTTCGCCGGGGATACCGCCGGTGACGAAACCGATTCGTCCGTCGTAGCTGGCAATGAATTCTCCGCCGGCAGCGGGACGGTCAATAGTCACTTCGATGTTCACGCAGTGTGATACTACCCGCTGACAAGAGAAAAGCCGCCGTCGGGTGACGGCGGCGGGCAGTGCACAGTGGCGCCTGCAGATCCTTTTCTAACTGGTCAAGTAGCTAGCTTCTCTCTGCTGGCGGGTTGACCAAACTAATTGGTGGAGCCATCCGGGTTGATACCAGTAGCGCCTGGCACCTGCCCGGGTTCACCTTCAGCTTGGGCAGCCTGGGTCTGCTGCTGGTATGCCTGACGAATCTGCTCGGCCATCTGGGACGGCAGCGTAACCGGAAGCGGCTGACCTGCTGGCATCGGGTTTTCACCGCGAGAGACGAAGCTACGGGCAAGGAGACCGCGGGCGAGATCTGCGAGTTCCTCCGCCCGATCAGCCGGACCGGAAGCCGTCATGCGAAGCATCCAACGCGGGCCGTCGGCGCCGATGATTCGCATTTCCATATCGGAGGTGCGACCTACGACCTCAGAACCCCACGGCCCCTGCTCGACGTGGACATCGAGGCCATCGGACTCAAGACCGTCCTTGATTTCCTGAGCGGACTCCTCCCAGAGGCCGCGCGACGTCGGAGCAGCGAATGCTACAGGAGTTACGCGGCCATGCTCAGTGGCGACGTGCAGCATGGTTGGACCTGTCGGCCCCATCTCCACCTGAATATCACCAACGTGAGGAATAGGCAGCAGCATCGAACCGAGGTTCAGGCTGGCCTTCGCGAAGTCCGAAAAATCAAACTGCGTCGGGCTAGCGCTGTTGATGTCGAAGGGGCCGTTTGCTGGTGCGTTCTCCGCGGCGGTTTCCGACGCGTCGTCATGCACGGTTGCGGTAGCCTCCTCAGAAGCTGGCGCCGCAGAGTCGGTGGCAACGGTCTCTGCCTCAGCAGCTGGTTCTTCTGGCTGGTTCTTCTTTCCAAATGGCCACATGGTGGTTTATTGACACCTCGCTAAAAAGAAATCTTTGTATACGCTTTTGTAAACGCTTTATTGAGCTCTTCACGCATTGAACCACACTTGGTAGGGTCCCCGCGCTGTCAGAGGCGTTTTAAAGCGTCGTGGACACTCCGGTTGACCCGTGACCTCCCACGCCGCGTTCAGTTTCATCGAGCTCATCGACTTCCACCAGCGGGCTGAGCTCGACCTTCTGCACAACCAATTGGGCAATTCGATCGCCCTTGGCGATCTCCACCGCATTGGTCGGGTCCAAGTTGATCAGGCAGACTTTAAGCTCACCACGGTAACCGGCATCAATCGTGCCGGGAGCGTTGACGATGGACAGCCCCTTTTTGAAAGCCAATCCGGAGCGAGGATGAACCAATCCCACTGTGCCCGCCGGCAAAGCAATGGCAATACCGGTTCCCACGAGCGCCCGCTGCCCTGGTGCTAGGATGACATCCTCCACTGAGCTCAAATCCACACCGGCATCATCGGCATGCGCACGCTGGGGAATCACAGCGTCTTTAGCGAGCTTTTTCACTTGCACCGGGGCATAAGTCATCTCTTTGTATATCCTTCGCTGTCGCGTCTTTTAAGAACCGCACTTCGGCCTTGTCAGTACCGAGCATAGCCGTGCCCTAGAATGGATAACCGTGAGTGGAAAAGATAACCTGCAGCCTCGTCGCGACGACAGCTCAGCATCCGTCTCTGAAGGTGCGGCAATAGCAATGAGCTCGAGCGGAGATTCATCGATTGTCTATTCCGAAAAGCTCTGGGTTCCCTGGTGGTTCTGGGTACTCGGCGCTGCTGCCGTTTTTGTATGCACGGCCCAGATTGGCTTTAACCGTTCACCGATTTGGCTTGTCATCGGCGGCATTATTTGTCTGGCCGTGGGCGTGTGGGTGCTGTTGACTATGTCGAAGACCACGGTGTCCGTGGAAGTGGACAGCACTGGTGAACGCTGGCTTCACGCTGGCACGGCAGTTTTGCCAGCATCGGTTGTTGCCAAATCCCTGGTGGTCCCGAAGTCCGCGCAGCGCAATGCGTTGGGCCGTCAGCTCGATCCAGCAGCGTTCCTGGTTACACACACGTGGATTCCCACGATGGTGCTGCTAGTCCTCGACGATCCGGACGACCCCACCCCCTATTGGCTGGTCTCCACCCGCCACCCCGAGGCACTGCTTGACAGTCTCTTCGACCGCTAGGTCAAATCTCTCACCGCCGCTACACGCTTGCCGACGGCCCCAGCGCCGCCAGAACCGTGGTAGTGGCGGTTTTCCTTTTTCCTAGGAAGCTATCCCGGCTGTGCGGGGATTAGGCACAGTCCTGACAGATGGGGAATCCATCGCCGTTATCGATTGCGATCATTGAGCGGTGCATCACCATGAAGCAGGAGCCACAGGTGAATTCATCCTCCCCCTTCGGGGCAACATCCATATCGAATTCTTCACCCGCGATGTCGGCAACCGGCAACTCGAACGGCTCAACAATTTCGCCGTCGTCAGTGTCGTCGATTTCCTTCTCAGCAGATGCAGCCTGAAGGCCCTCGAGGGAATCGGTCTCCAGCTCTTCGGTTTCACGAGTACGCGGGGCATCGTAGTTTACAGCCATGTCCCAAACCTTCTTTCTGGACCTTTGCTAGACATTGTGAACTGACTTTTTCTCGGAGAATACAACGCGTTGAGACGATTGACACCCTGTACTCTCCAGCGCCTTTCTCAGCGGATATTAAGGCAATTCACGCAATCTGTCATCTCTGCAGGTCAGAATAGGTTTCTATGCCCATAAGCCGAGGAGAGGATAACATGATGGCTATGAGTTCAGGCCCCGCGAGCACTTCGAGCACATCACATCGACGAAAAATTGTTCCCTACGTGGTGGTTTCCGTCGTTGCTGTAGTGATTGCCGCTACGTTGTGGGTATTGGCATTCCGCAGCCAACCGGCAAGTTATCCGGTGTCCTGTTCCCTCCCCGCGGCTGGGGCCCCTGTTTCCTCCACCACGCTAATCGGAGAGCACGTCGTTCCACCGTCGGATGTTCATGTGCGCGTTTATAATGCCAACGGCAAAGTCGGCCAGGCTACAACCGTCGCCGAGCAATTGCGGCAGCTCGATTTTGTCCTCGATGAGCAGGTTCCCTACGGCAACGACCCTATTGTGGAAAACCAAGACCTCGGTTGCTTCGGCCAGCTGCGTTATGGCGAGGACTTCAATGGCCACGCCGCGGCGCTTCACGCTCTTTTCCCCTGCTTTGAGCTCATCCACGATGGTCGGCCGGATGCAACCGTCGATGTGTCGTTGGGTAAGGGGTTTAAGGATCTCGAAGTAGCCAGCCAGGTTGAGGAAACGATGTCCGCATTGAACCGTGGCGAACAAGCCGACCTAGAGGGTTTGAGCTCGTTAGGCTCGAGCACCTGCTCCTAGACCGACGCACTAATTCCTAGCCTTCGCGATAGCACCATCCAATGCCTCGAAGAACGCATCGGCAACTTCAGAGTTCGCCGCACCGACACCAAAGTCGAGCGGGTCTCCCTCCGGCCGGCCAGTAACGTTGGCACACTGAGTGAATTCCGGGACCCTAATCCTTGCGCCTGCTTCAGCCGCAATCAGAGCACCAGCTGCATAATCCCAAACCTTGATGTCGTGTTCGTAATACGCATCAACACGGCCGTGCGCCACCATGCACAAATCCAGCGCCGCCGATCCCATGCGCCGAATATCTCGACACTCCCCCAGCAACTGCGACGCTATCCGGCCCTGCACCTGCCGGAGACTAGCGGAATAGCTGAATCCCGTTGCCACAAGTGTCTTTTCCAGCTCGGCCGTTGGGGAACAACTAAGCGTCTGCACAGTGCCGTCCCGTCGAGAAACCTGAGCGCCCTCTCCCTTAGCTGCACTGTAAATCTCTCCCGAGGACGCATTTGCCACTGCACCCGCCACTACCTCATCGCCTACGGCGCAAGCGATACTCACGGCACAATTGGGCAGGCCGTAAAGGAAATTCACCGTGCCATCAATGGGGTCTACAATCCAGGTCACCGCTTCGCCCTCGTTGGCAGCCTGCGCTGGGGAACTCGCGCCGTCGTCAAGCCCGCCTTCTTCGCCCAAAATGCGGTCAGAGCTGCTAAACGTCTTGATAAGCGAACGAATGAGCTCCTCAGATTCACGGTCGACGACGGTGACGGGGTCAACAGCTGAGGACTTCGTTTCGGAACTTGCTAAAACGCCATCGGAGCCGAGTTCGACCCGACGACTGGCGATGTGCGCCGCGGCTGCGCGGGCGATAAGTACCGCGCGGTCACGCAATTCCCCGACGCTGGGCCGCACGGACCCGGGGCTATTCGGTGCAGCAGACCCCCTATTATCCGCGCTGTTAGCGAGTTGTTCGGTGCCATGCGAGTTATTGCTCATGCCCCCATTGTGTCTGTTTCGTACAATTTGAGCTATGGGACAACGAATTGGATTTGGCATCGACGTGGGAGGCTCTGGAATCAAGGGTGGCCGCGTAGACCTTGAAACTGGGCAGCTTATTGGCGACCGCATTAAAATTTTCACGCCACAGCCGGCAACTCCGGAAGCGGTTGCGGAGACCATTGCAGAAATTGTGGACATTGCGAAGTGGGATTCCGATGTCGGCATCACGATTCCGTCCGTCGTACAGAATCAGATTGCCTTGCTGGCCGCCAATATTGACGGTTCTTGGGTTAATACGAACTGCCAAGAGCTCTTCGCTAAATACCTGCCCAACAACAAGGCGCACGTGCTTAACGACGCTGACGCTGCCGGCCTCGCTGAAGTCCAGTTTGGCGATCCGGGCAATAAGACAGGCGCCGTGTTGTTGCTAACTTTTGGTACAGGCATCGGCTCCGCGCTTATTCATGACGGACTGCTCTACCCCAATTCGGAGTTAGGCCACCTCATCATTGATGGCATGGAGGCCGAACACTTTGCATCCGCGAGAGTTAAGGATGTGGAGGGGCTCGGCTTCGAAGAGTGGGCTGAGCGCGTGAGCAAGGTGCTTAAGACCTACGAGGCACTGTTTTGGCCGTCACGGATCATCGTCGGCGGCGGAATCAGTCGCGAACACGAAAAGTGGATTCCGCTGTTGACATGTAAGACTCCAGTTGTCCCCGCAAGTCTGGATAATAATGCGGGTATTGCTGGCGCCGCCTTTGCAGCTGACCAGGGACTTTACCCTTAACCACTTTCATTTCTTATATGGGGATTGGTAGCTACGTGTCGGGCGTGACACGTGCTTGAAGCCATGCCCCGTGGCGGCGATTTTAAGAATTGGTTTACAATAAGAAGTTGACTCACGGCAAGGTTGAATAATCAACAGGCTCGAGGAGGATTGGGAAAATCGAATTCCAGCGCACTGCTTCGATGAGGATTTTCACCGATTACTTCTTCGCTAGGAGCCAGAAAGCAACACTGATGACCGTGGCACGAAAAGGTCAGCTCTGAATGTTTTCCATTCGGCTAGTTGGCTATAGACGAAGTAAAGGCGCACCACTGGCGCGTTGAGCTTCTCTTCGACCGAGAGAAGCTGGCGGCGGCTTTGGCGGCGCACACAACGTACATCGTGAAAGGGCGTTCGTGGCAGGCAACGAACTGGGGCAAGCTCAGGACCAATCCACCGGGAGTGGCACCGGTTCAGCTACTCCTGCAAAGAAGGCTGTAAAGAAGGCCATCAAGAAGGCAGTGAAGAAGACCGTGGCAAAGAAGACTGCCGCGAAGAAGACTGCTGCCAAAAAGACGGCTGCTACCAAAACTGCGGCGAAGAAGACGACCGCTAAGAAGGCAGCGGCCAAGAAGACCGTGAAGAAGGCGGCCAAGAAGTCCGTCGCTAAGAAAACCACGCGTAAGGCCGCCGCCAAGAAGGCAACTAAGCGGACAACGGCTGCGAAGGCCACCGCGGCCAAGGCTGCTGCAGCGAAGGCGAAGGACGCGCAAGCTCTCGACGCAACTGAGAACGAAGAGCTCGAGGACGAGGAACTCGACCACGACTTGGAGCAGGAGCAGGACTACGACCCGGATCTGGATGATGATCTCGAAGACGATGATCTTCACGACGATCTGGATGATGACGACCTCGAAGACGACGACCTCGACGATGATGAAGAAGAGGACGACGAGGACGAAGACGAGGATGAAGAGGACGAGGGCGACGAGGTCTGGAACGAGGACGAGTCCGCTCGTCTGCGTCAGGCCCGCAAAGATGCTGCCCTCACCGCCTCCGCCGACTCTGTCCGCGCCTACCTCAAGCAGATTGGTAAGGTCGCGCTGCTGACTGCCGAGGAAGAAGTCAGTCTGGCAAAGCGCATCGAGGCCGGTCTGTATGCGCAGTACAAGATTGACGAGGCCAAGGAAGCCGGCGAGCGCATCGCTTACGCTCAAAAGCGCGACTTGCGCGAGATTTCTCGCGACGGTCAGCGCGCCAAGAATCACCTGCTCGAGGCCAACCTCCGTCTTGTGGTGTCCCTGGCAAAGCGCTACACCGGCCGTGGCATGGCTTTCCTCGACTTGATTCAGGAAGGCAACCTCGGCCTGATTCGTGCGGTCGAGAAGTTCGACTACACCAAGGGCTACAAGTTCTCCACCTACGCAACGTGGTGGATTCGCCAGGCCATTACTCGTGCAATGGCCGACCAGGCTCGAACCATTCGTATTCCGGTTCACATGGTCGAGGTCATTAATAAGCTCGGTCGTATCCAGCGTGAACTGCTTCAGGATCTGGGCCGCGAGCCCACCCCGGAAGAGCTCGCCAAGGAAATGGACATCACCGAGGAAAAGGTTCTCGAGATTCAACAGTACGCTCGTGAACCGATTTCCCTGGACCAGACCATCGGCGACGAGGGTGACTCTCAGCTCGGTGACTTCATCGAGGACTCCGAGGCAGTTATCGCCGTGGACGCCGTCAGCTTCACGCTCCTCCAGGATCAGCTTGGCGACGTCCTGGAAACTCTCTCCGAACGTGAAGCCGGTGTCGTCCGCTTGCGCTTCGGCCTTACCGACGGCATGCCACGTACCCTGGACGAGATTGGTCAGGTCTACGGTGTGACACGCGAGCGCATCCGTCAGATTGAGTCCAAGACGATGTCCAAGCTGCGTCACCCGTCGCGCTCGCAGGTGCTGCGCGACTACTTGGAGTAAAGCTTTAACCTGGAGTTGTTCAGGGGCTAACTGCTTGACTAGAAAAATCGGGCTTGAATGAGGTTTCACACCTTATTCAAGCCCGATTCTTCTTTTGGTGTCAGCGCTAGTGAGTTACTGACTGCGTTTATGTCAAAAATAGCCTGAAAAATGGCCTGAAAGTGTCATAAACTCACACAGTTTCACATTTGCAGCCAAAAGCCCCGGACCACCGAAGTGGAACGGGGCGAAGGAGTATCTGAGCAACGCTAGGCGAAGCAGTCCGGTGGCGGTTCAGCGCGCTGCCCCACCATCCACTACGGGCTACTACCTACCCAGCTAGTACACGACGCCGAATACCCACTGCAGGAGCGTCAGCGATGCCACAGAAATCACGATCAGTGCGACGACGTTCAGCCAGACACCGGCCTTGACCATGTTGTCCATGCTGACGTAGCCGGAGCCGTAGGCGATGGCGTTCGGCGGTGTTGCAACCGGCATCATGAAGGCCGAAGTAGCTGCCAGTGCAACTGGAACGGCGAAAATCATCTGGTCGTGGCCCAGACCGATTGCCATCGCACCAACCAGCGGCAGGAAGGTCGCGGCCGTCGCGGTGTTAGAGGTGAACTCGGTCAGGAACAGCACAACGGCGCCGACGACAACCACGAGTGCAGCCACTGGCATCCAGCCGAGAGTAGACAGCTGCTCGCCAATCCAGTCCGACAGCCCAGAGGCACCGAACTGCGAGGACAGTGCGAGGCCACCACCGAACAGCAGCAGCACGCCCCACGGCAGCTCTAACGCATTTTCCCAACGCATAAGCTTAACGCCATCAGGACCGCCCGGAATAATGAACAGCGCAATACCCACGGTCATTGCGATAACCGCATCGGCAATCTTGGTGTCGGGCAGCAGCACCGGAACAAAGACCCACGCCAGTGCCGCCGCGATAAACACCAGGAGCACTCGGCGCTCTCCAGTCGACATACGGCCAAGGCGCTTCAACTCGTCACGCATGAGTTCGCGCCCACCTGGAATATGCGTAATCTCCGGCTTAAACAGAACATTTGTCAGCAGGAACCATGCACAGAGCATGAGCACAACCGCCACCGGGACACCGAGCAGCATCCACTGGCCAAACCCAATATTGACTCCCTGCTCCGCCATGTAGGCCGCCAGCATAGCGTTCGGAGGAGTACCAATAATGGTGCCCAGCGAACCAATCGATGCCGCGTAAGCGATACCCAGCATCAGCGCGATACCGAAGTTTGACTTTGGCATCGGGTCATAGCTTGACGACGACTCCTCGGCCTCCTCCAGCGCATCCCCACCGGGGGTTTCAGCGACGGATTCACTCGCAGAGCCCGTATCCTCTGCAGCAACCTTTTCATCGTGCAGCATTCGGACAATGAGGCTCAGGACGGACACACCGATTGGCAGCATCATCACGGCCGTGGCCGTGTTGGAGACCCACATCGACAGGAAGCCAGTAGCCACCATGAAGCCGAGAATCAGCATCTTTGGTGACGACCCCATGAGCACCAGAACCCACAATGCGACGCGCTTGTGGAGGTTCCAACGCTGCATCGCCAGCGCCAACAGGAAGCCGCCCATAAAGAGGAAGATGGTCGGGTCTGTGTACTTGCCCGAGAAATCCTTAATCTCCGCGAGGTTGAGAATCGGGAATAGAGCCAGCGGCAGCAGAGCCGTAACGGCAATCGGGATAGCCTCGGACATCCACCACACGGCCATAAGCACTGCTACACCTGCGGTTGCACGCAGGTTGTGATCGAGCTCAGCCGGCATAAAGAAGTACACGAGCAGGGCCAGGATGATACCGAGTCCTAGACCGGTGCGCTTACGGAAAAGCTCTCGGCTGAGGTATCCACGGTCTTGTTGGCCAGGTGACAGTTCCGGGGAGTTGTCGCGCGTAGATGTCGCTGCCACGATTCACGCTCCTATTTAATAATCAGCAGACATCCTGTATTGCACGCATGTTCAAACGTTTACCGCATGTAGGGGATGCCAAATGTGGGTACTTTCTGACACCAATATCATTACCAACACTCGGCCAAATATGAGATTTCACTAAGAAACCCCCGGCCGAAACTGCAGGCAGTTGGGCTTCGGGGGTGGATTACGGGGTTAGCTCATTTCCTGATTGCGTATCTGGCGTTGACCGAAAACTCCGGGCACAAAGTAAGACCGCCATTGATGTCGCTTCCGAACTCACTCCGATTGCTTCTTTGGCTGATCAGTACCCATCTGCTTAGAGATGCACTCGGCATACTCTCCAGAGGTGCGCTCGAACTTCTCGCACTTCGACATCGCATCTGATGTCGACGAATACAGCATCAGCGACACCACGGCGGCTGCAATACCCGTCACAATGCCGACCACGCCCAATCCGAACGAACCGCTGATGACCGCGTCTCCCCCGGCTGCCTGCACGCGTTTCTTGGCACTCATTGCCTTCGCCATCGCGATGATGCCCAGAACAATGCCAAAGACACCGAGGATGCCACCAACAATCATCCAGGACATCAAGAGTCCGCCGACGCCAAAGATCAGTGCCAGCACGCCAATAGTCCGACCGTCATTGCCTGGTACAGCTGACAAACCACCGCCGGTCAATTCTGACGGCCTCGACTTATCACTGCTTGCCGACATTCTTCTCTCCACCATAGATTGCTCAGTTCGTTTGAAACCCTACCAATTACGCAGGTAGCTGATGCGATCACGCAACTGTTCCTCCGTACATAGCGCAGTCGGCGGGCCACCACAGGCGCGCCGAACCTCGTTATGCACTTGACCATGTGGCTTACCGGTTCGCGCCGCTGTCATCGACACCAGCGTATTGAGCTCCTTCCGCAACTTCGGCAACACCTCACTGGCCACCTTCTGCGGCCTTGGGTACGCCGATCCCTCAATCCGGTGCACCGCGCCCCCTTCGCCCCCGCTTGACGACGATTCCCTCGCCTCCTCGCGGGCTTCCTTCTCTCGGGCACTGGCGGCTTTAAGCTGTTCATCCTGCCGCTGACGCAGCAAGAGTCGCATCTGATCGGCGTCGAGAAGCCCTGGCAAACCCAGATAATCGGCCTCTTCGGCGGAACCAGCAACGGTTGCGGTGCCGTAGGAGGAGCCGTCGTAGATGAGGTAGTCGAGTTCAGCATCCGCGCCAATGGATTCGTAGGCCGGCAGCAATTCATCGGGCTCATCCTTGCGGCGATTGGCCTCAGCGACCAAGTCATCTTCCCAGCCCTCCGAAGGCCGATCCGGCTTGCCGAGCACGTGGTTGCGCTGCACCTCCATCTGCGAGGCCAAGTCGAGCAGCACCGGAATCGACGGCAAGAAGACGGAAGCAGTCTCCCCCGGCATGCGGCTTCGCACGAATCGTCCGATAGCCTGCGCGAAGAATAGCGGAGTCGAGGAACTTGTCGCGTACACACCGACCGCCAGCCTCGGCACGTCCACGCCTTCGGAGACCATGCGCACGGCTACCATCCACTCATCGGTGGACTCGGAGAAAGTCTTGATTCGTTCCGACGAGCCCGGTTCATCCGAGAGCACTAACGCCACCGGCGTAGAGGCAATCTGCTCGAGAATGCGTTTGTACGCACGAGCAGTTGCCGCATCGGAGGCGATAACCAGACCACCCGCGTCCGGGATATGCTGCCTCATCTGCGAGAGACGGGTGTGCGCTGCCCGCAGCACAGATGGCATCCACTCGCCCTTTGGGTCAAGCGCGGTGCGCCAAGCTCGAGTGGTCTCCTCTGGGCTCATCACGGTGCCCAGCCGCGCAGCGAACTCATCACCCGCGCTATCACGCCAGCGAGCTTCACCGGAATAAGCCAAAAAGACCACTGGGCGCACGACGCCGTCGGCAAGCGCATTGGAATAGCCGTACGTGTAATCGGCGACGGAACGCGAGTAACCATCGCCGTCCGGCGAGTAGCGAACAAACGGAATCGCCGCGTCATCGGAGCGGAACGGCGTACCAGTTAGGCACAGGCGGCGTTCGACATCGCCGTAAGCTTCGGAAATACCGTCGCCCCAGCTCTTGGCATCGCCGCCGTGGTGCACCTCGTCCAGAATCACCAATGTCGGCCGAGCGGTGGCTACGGCATGGTGCTTAAACGGGTGCACTGCGACTTGGGCGTAGGTCACAACAATTCCCTGGTAGGAGGGGTTTACCACACCCTTGGCGTTGGTGAATTTGGGATCCAACGCAATCCCCGAACGAGCAGCGGAGGCAGCCCACTGCACCTTCAGGTGTTCAGTGGGAACTACGACGATGATGCGCTCGACGATTCGGCGCGACAGCAACTCACTGGCGATACGTAGGGCGAAGGTCGTCTTACCTGCGCCCGGTGTCGCCACTGCAAGGAAGTCCTTGGGGCTAGTCGCCAGGTATTTGTCGAGAGCCTCCTGCTGCCATTTACGAAGCCCGCTCACTTGCGACGCAGGGATTTGTAAATCCGCTCGCAGTCAGGGCATACCGGTGAACCCGGCTTCGCCGACTTCTTCACTGGGAAGGTTTCACCGCACAGAGCAACGACGTAGGAGCCGTTGACCGCGGAGTTCACGATCTGGTCCTTCTTGACGTAATGGAAGAACTTCGGAGTGTCGTCCCTCGTCGACTCATCGACGCGGGTATCGGTGCGTTCAATCGTCTTTGTCGTCTTCAATGGAGTGCTCACAGATTCCAATTGTGCCCCATCGGTCAAATTATGCCTAGCGACCCAGGTGCTGGCCGCTGCAGACTGCTGCCTTCCACAGCCATCCGCAACATCGCTGTGACTACGCGAGCATGCGGCTGCAACGGGCATAGCTAGTTGAGACGACCCCACGCCACAGGCGTATGCTAGACAACCATGGCGCGAATCAATGACCGTCGCGACTCCGCGCTGCCGAAACGCGGAAGTTCCCGGCGACGCAAGAAAGACGCGGCGTTGATTACCGACGCCCGCGGCTCTCGGATTCGCAACTATGACCACCGCCGCCACGTCTACGCGGCCCTGCAATGGTCTCGCATTCCGCTGCTGCTTCTTTCCGGCGCTTTTTATCTGTGGTGGGATGTCCCGTGGATCGCAGCGATTCTCATGGTCGTCTCCGTACCCATGCCGTGGATCGCGGTTGTCATCGCCAATGGCGTTGGAGAACCCGCTGACAAGCGTAAGCCGCGCGTATACAAGCCTGGAGTTGTACGCGAGCAAAACCGCAAATGGGAGGAGCAGCAACGCCAGCGCGCCCTCAAGGAAGCAGAGATGCGCGCGCTCGGTTCTGCCGCCAGTACCGAAGACACCGACGCACCGCCGCAGTCCGGTAACGAGACCATCTCACCCCCCTTCGATGATGCAAATGTCATCGATATGCCGGAAGACGACGATCCGTCGTCAAGCTCCCCTAACTAGCCCCTCCGCCCCGCTTTACGACGAAGGTAGTGCCTACGATGACCTTTTCCCCCTCCACCTTCACCCCACCGACTGATCAGCAGCTTCGTGATTTTGTCGAATGTGCGGAGGAATTTGCCACCGCGCTCAGGCGCCTTGAGTTTTCCAGCGAGTCACTGCGTCGAGTCCTAGGCGCCGAGGGACTGGCCGCGCTGGACCGCGGTGAGCCCGGCGTTGTCGATGTTCTACTTACCGAAACTGAGGGCGTTTCTGCGGACACTGTGACCGCGTTGCGTCTTTTCATCCTGGGCGATTTCGCCGACGCACAGCAGCTATTTGGGGCTGAGCTGACAGCCAAGTTACTGGGCAGCGGCATACTTGCCGGCACCGCCACCAACGCACAGGTGTGTATCGATGTGCGCCCGGTCGAGATTGCGGGAGTCGACCGTATTGTCTTTTCCGACCGCGATGCCTCTATGAGCGATCACGTTCCTGGACCCAATCATGTCTTGGGCGTAGGGCGGGCTTCCCGCTCCCTCCTCGATATTTCGCCGACCTCGGCGGTGGAATCCGTACTCGACCTCGGTGCCGGTTGTGGCGTCCAGAGTCTTGCCCAGCCGGATGCAAAGTCGATTGTCGCGACGGACATTCACCCCCGGGCGCTGTTTTTTGCCCGCGCTACTTTCGCCGCAAATGGCTTCGACCAGGCGCAGGCCGTCGAAGGTTCGTGGTTTGAACCGGTTGCAGGCAAGAAGTTTGACCGCATTGTGGCGAACCCGCCGTTCGTCGTAGGGCTGCCAAGTGTGGAACATGTTTACCGTGACTCAGGATTGAATCTGGACGGTGCCACCGAACTTATGATCCGCGGTCTGGCCGACCATCTCACCGACGGCGGCACGGCGCATCTGCTCGGTGCTTGGGCCCATATCGAAGGCGAAAGTTGGCAACAGCGCATCGCCTCTTGGCTCCCTGCTGAAGGCCTCGAAGTGTGGGTAACACAACGAGATGTCGCCACGCCGGCGGAATACATCGGCACCTGGCTTCGAGACGAGTCCATCGACCCCCGCAGCCCAGAAGGCTGCGAGCGCTCCCGTGCCTGGCTGGAGCACTTCCGCAACAGCGGCGTGACAGGCATCGGGTTCGGCTACATCACAGTCCAACGCATTGCCGGCCCGACTTCCGCCGTGTGCGAAGAAATGCCGCAGCCTTTGGCCGCTCCCTTCGGCGCCGAAGCCCAGGAGTATCTCGGCCGCGCCGAATGGCTTCGCGCACAAACTGCTAACACCATCCTCGAAGCTGCCTTTACTGTGCGACCCGGCGTCGCCTTAGAACGCGTTTCGCTTGCCGACGTCGACAGCGGCCAGGGCTTCACTGAGTTCGATACGCGCATCTCACGCACCGACGGCCCCGCCTGGACACACTCAATCGATGAGTCCGTCGCAACCATCCTGGGTGCACTGCATCCCGAAGCTGCCCTGGGCTCCGTCATCGACATCATGGCAATGTTTGGAGCCTTTGATGAGTCCGAAGTCCCTGCAATCAAGGACGCCCTAGTTCCCATCGTCGTTGACTTGGTTCGCCATGGTCTGATTCTCCCCGCCGAGCTCTTGGAGGATAAACAGTAAATGAAAGCCGTTCTCACCCGAGTTAAATCCGCGTCAGTCACTGTCGACGGCTCCGTTGTTGGCCACGTTGACGGAGGCGATACCGGCGCCATTTTGGCGCTCGTAGGTGTTGGCCGCGAGGACACTGCCGATGCTTGGGAAACGATGGCCCGCAAGATTGCGGAGCTGCGCATTCTGGATGGCGAGCTCAGCGCTGTCGACGCTGGCGCCCCGGTGCTCGTTGTTAGCCAATTCACGTTGATGGGGGCGACAAAGAAGGGACGGCGGCCGTCGTGGGTAGACGCGGCTCCGGGCCCAGAGGCCGGACCCGTCATAGAAAAAATTGTCGAGAACTTGCGCAATCGTGGCTTGACGGTCGAAACGGGACAATTTGGAGCGATGATGGAGGTCGCATCCGTCAATGATGGACCCTTTACAGTTCTCATAGAATGCTAGTCGCGGCAGTTTTTCTTAACATTATATTTGCATGGCAAAATTACCCTATTGACATTCATCAACTTTCACGGGAACATTTCCGTAACTCCGTGCGTTGTAGTTATCGAGTCCACTTAAAAATCCAGGAGGCAGATTCATGAAGAGTGCCGATATTCAAAATGACGAACTGGAAGGTCAGCCACGGGACAAGGGGCGCCGCACTGGCAATAACTCCAATCCGTCCGCCGATTTGGTTCGTGTGTATTTGAACGGCATCGGAAAGACTGCTCTTCTCAGCGCTGAAGAAGAGGTGGAACTTTCTAAGCGCATTGAAGCCGGTGTATACGCCGAGCATTTGCTGCAGACCGGCGCGAAAATGACCCGCGCAAAGAAGCGTGATGTCAAGATTTTGGCAAAGGAAGGTAAGGCTGCACGCGCCCACCTACTCGAAGCCAATCTCCGTCTTGTGGTCTCGCTGGCGAAGCGCTACACCAACCGCGGTATGCCTCTGCTGGATCTAATCCAGGAGGGCAACTTGGGCCTCATCCGCGCCATGGAAAAGTTCGACTACACCAAGGGTTTCAAGTTCTCCACTTACGCAACGTGGTGGATTCGCCAAGCTATTACCCGCGGTATGGCTGATCAGTCGCGCACCATTCGCCTCCCTGTTCATTTGGTTGAGCAGGTCAACAAGATTTCTCGTATCAAGCGTGAGCTCTACCAGCAACTCGGCCGTGAGGCTACGAATGAGGAATTGGCAGAGGAATCCGGCATTCCAGAAGCCAAGATTGAGATGCTGCTGCGTCAGTCCCGCGACCCGGTGAGCTTGGACATGCCGGTGGGCACTGATGAGGAAGCTCCTCTGGGAGACTTCATCGAGGACTCAGAGGCAACTGATGCCGAGGAGGCAGTTGTCGCTTCCCTGCGTCACCACGATGTCCGCAAGGTTCTGTCCACTCTCGAGATTCGAGAGCAGGAAGTTATTAAGCTCCGCTACGGTCTCGACGATGGCCTGCCCCGCACGCTGGATCAGATTGGCCGCCACTTTGGCCTGTCTCGAGAGCGCGTCCGCCAGATTGAGCGGGAAGTTATGTCCAAGCTCCGCGAGGGTGACCGTGCTGACAAGCTGCGTGAGTACGCAAACTAACGCCACATGGCGGTGACATCGATAGGGTTCCTAATTTCAGCCCTGAGATAGAGCTGGACTTCAATGCCGACCCCGTGCCGGAGTTTCATCCACACTGGCGGTCGGCGTTTTCGTCTGCACGTCGAACTTTCGACATCGCGTACGCTCCCTTCCGTCTCAGCAGCGCCCACCGAACCAAGCTTTTCGCTGCCTAATCAGCACCAAAGCCACTAGATTTGCGAGCCCTAACATCTTTCTTGCGCAAGTGTGGTTATCCTAATACTTGAGTGAAAACTTTTAAGACTGTGTTATCGGAGGAAAACCGTGAGGGATTTGGTTGACACCACGGAAATGTACTTACGTACGATTTTCGAACTCGAAGAAGAGGGCATCATTCCTTTGCGTGCTCGCATTGCCGAACGCCTTGAGCAGTCGGGGCCGACCGTTAGCCAAACCGTTGCGCGCATGGAGCGCGATGGCCTTCTCGTAGTTGCCCCAGATCGCAGCTTGCAGCTTTCCGACGAGGGCCGCAGGCTGGCCACGGCTGTCATGCGTAAGCACCGCCTAGCTGAGCGCCTACTTACGGATGTCATTGGCCTCGAATGGGACAAGGTTCACGACGAAGCCTGCCGCTGGGAGCACGTAATGAGTGACGAGGTCGAGCGCAAACTTCTCGACGTGCTTGACTCTTACACACGCTCCCCATTCGGCAATCCGATTCCCGGTTTGGGAGACCTCGGTGGGACTCAGTCACCAGAGTCGTTAGAGAACGTTCGCCGACTGTCCGATCTAAACCCCGGCGAGTACACCGTTGAGATCGTCCAGATTAACGAAATCCTGCAGGTCGAGCAGAGCTACATGAAGCGTCTCCACAAGGCTGGAATTATGCCGGGTACTGAGGCACTTGCCGAGGTTGCCGCCGGCCGCGTGACTCTCGCCCGTGGTGATCATTCTCTTGACATTCCGGATACTCTGTCTCACGCAATCATGGTGATTATCAAATGAAACTCCTCGTCACTGGTGGTGCCGGCTACGTCGGTAGCGTGTGCTCGGCAGTATTGATTTCTCTTGGCCACGACGTCACCATTCTGGACAACTTCTCTGTTGGCAACCGTGATGCGGTGCCAGAGGGCGCGACCCTAGTCGAAGGCGATGTGGCGGACAAGGCCTACGAGGTTCTGTCCTCCGACAGCTTCGACGGCGTCGTTCATTTCGCTGCGAAATCGCTTGTTGGCGAGTCTGTTGAGGTTCCTTCCGACTACTGGCACAACAATGTGGGCCAAACCCTGAAGCTACTCGACGCAATGCGTGATACCGGTACGAATAACCTGGTGTTCTCTTCGACAGCTGCAACCTACGGTGAGCCAGAGAAGACACCAATTACCGAAGACATGCCAACCGCACCGACCAACCCTTACGGTGCCACCAAGCTGGCCATGGACTACGCCATCTCGTCTTACGCCAAGGCATACAACATCGGCGCTACCAGCTTGCGTTACTTCAATGTGGCGGGTGCCTGGGGCGGTTTTGGCGAAAACCGTGAGGTGGAAACTCACCTCATCCCCCTGGTACTGCAGGTTGCGCTCGGTCACCGCGACAAGATTATGGTCTTTGGCAATGACTGGCCGACTCCGGACGGCACCGCGGTTCGTGACTACATCCACATCAAAGACCTCGCCGATGCGCACGTCTTGGCACTGGAGTCCAACACGCCGGGAACCCACCGTATCTTCAACCTCGGTTCTGGCGACGGCTTTTCGGTTCGCCAGGTTATTGAGACCTGCCGTAAGGTCACCGGTCACCCGATTCCTGCTGAGGATGCACCGCGTAGAGCCGGTGATCCGGCAACCCTTATTGCCTCTTCTCAGCGCGCCATGGACGAGCTCGGATGGAAGCCCAATCATACGGAGCTGGAAACCATCGTCGCCGATGCATGGGAGTACACCAAGAACCTCGGCGACCGAGCCCACTCGGCGCACCGCTAGGTACTGCAGCACAGCTTGCAGGGTCGCTAATCAATACGCGGCATTTTCACCTTGTATACCCTGCGCAGCACCTCTTGTGCCGCACCAAGAATTGTGCCAACGCACCTCGGCACAATTTGATTGGCGACCGCAATTTCCAGCAACTGAGTCAGTGAATGATTCGGTTGCTCCCCCGCTGCCTCATCGAGAGCTGTTTGCGCATAGTTCTCCAGCCCAGCCGCGAACTTTGCGATGGCAAAACACGCTAAAGCGTTAGCACGCAGGCTGCCGCGGTGGACGATTGCGGCCTCGCGCCAGATTTCTCCCATTGATTGCGCCAACTGCGTAGTAATGAAAATCATGGACATATCGCGCAAGGTGACGTTGGTCAGTGCTGCAGCAATGGCATATCCCGCGGTTTCATCGCGAACCGCCTCATGTGCATCCATCACACCATCGGCCACGTTTTCCACGGCGGCTTTTAGCATGTCGAAATGCTCGATGAGCGCGGGATTGTCCGAACCAATTTTGAGCTTCCTAGGCTGCTCAACGGCTGTCGCTCGTTCCCGGAGGCGTTCAATCAGAGCCCTGTCTTTACTGTCGCGGAATTGGCCACCTCGAAAATAGCTGCGGTACTCCTCATAGTTTTTGAAAATCTGCTCTCCCTGCCGAGAGATTAGATTTGCATTGTCGGTCATCAGACTGTCACCGACAATGCCGACGATCTCTCCCTGCTCGTCCGTGACAACTTCCCCCGCAGCAATAGTGGCAACGCCCGCCAAACGCACCTCATGCAGGCCGCCTTCTCGCAGCCAGCCTGTAATAGGTGTGGAGTCCTTTTCAATCCCCCAGGATTCGTCGATGATAAACACATCTGCGTGAGTGCATCCTTCATCGAGCAGGAAGTCCGCGGCTGCCCGCACCAAGTCAGGATTGTTCTCCATCGAGGCCACATCCTTAATCAGCATCGGGCCAGCATGCGCTGTCGGATCAAACTCGACCTTGCCATCGATGAGATCTTCGACCTGCTGACGATACAACGCCGCAATCACTACCTGCCCCCGCGGATAGAATCCAACGATTCCCGGCAGGTTCGTCAGAAAAACACTCGGCTCAATTTCAGGCTTTTGTCCTGCACCGAAGTTCTGTTTGTTTCCCATTAATTCCTTACCCCTTTTCCCCCCATTGGAATAGCTCGACAGCGGACAATCCTCTCGCCATCTGGTGGCTCTCATTGTTATCGAATCCGCAACAGCCTTGCTTGTGCGCGACCGGAAAAATCGGCCCATCTGTGGACTACTTTCTACTTGTGGATAACTGGAATAGTTTCTGCGGTATCGTGGTTGTTTACTTCAAATGACGAAAAATGTGATGCAGGAGGTAGTCGTACGTGAGTGATCCGACCGACAAGCCTCAGGGCAATATGTACGAGGTAGTTTTTCCGGTTCCTGACGTAACGGGAAGCGAGGGCCATCTGACCCTGGTCATTGCACTTAGCGGTTATGCGGATGCCGGTAATGCCGTCTCGGAATCAGCTAGTTTCCTCTTGGATGCTCTCGAGCACCGTCCATTGGTGAACTTTTCTATCGACGAGCTGATTGATTATCGTTCTCGCCGTCCCTCTGTGACGATGAACCACGACCAGATTGTGGATGTATCCGATTTGAACCTGTCACTCAATGTGGTTCGCGACAACGTCGGTAAGCCGTTCTTGCTGCTTTCTGGCCCTGAGCCAGACATGCGGTGGGAGGCTTTCTCGACTGCCGTTGCAGAGTTGGCGGAGCGCTACGATGTCGGTCGGACTGTGTCGCTGTACTCGGCTCCGATGACGGTTCCGCACACCCGACCACTGGGCATCATCGCCCATGGCACAGATAAGCGGAAACTCGGTGATATGCATACCTGGGGAAACCGCGTCACAGTTCCGGGTGCTGCGAGCCTGAACATTGAGTACGAGCTCGCAAGCCGCGGTTGTGATGCCTTTGGTTTCACCGCACAGGTGCCACACTATGTCGCGGCCTCTGAGTATCCGCTGGCGTCACTGCGGCTGTTGCAGGAGGTAGCAAAACTAGCCAAGCTCGAGCTCCCGCTTGAGGCGTTGGAGAAGGAATCCGCGCGGGTGGCGGAGCTGCTCAATACGCAGACGAATGATTCCGGCGAGGTCTCTCAGCTGGTCAATCTTCTCGAGGAACAGTACGACCAGGAAGTTCAACGTCGTCAAGAGCTGGAGACTTCTCCCCTGCTTGGACCTAACGGCGAGATGCCTTCGGCCGACGAGATTGGCGCTGAGTTCGAAAGGTTCCTCGCTTCTCAACCGCTGCGCCCAGTAGAGGATTCTTCCTCGCTTGACGACGAGGCGGAGACCCCGGCCAGCTCGGATTCCTCGGCAACTACATCAGAGGACACTGACGCACACTCGGAAGAATCCGAGTCGGCCTCGGCGGATGATAGGTCTGCGGAGTTTTCTGCAGACGGCACTGCCGAACAGCCTGAGTCAGAACAGCCTCGGGAAGAGCAGGCGGAAAGCGAAGAATCCGGTGAACCGGAACAACCTCGCCGTCGGCGCGGCTGGAAGCCCTGGTTCCGCTTCTAATCCGGGGTTACCGCTAGGGTGGGAAGCGTGTCACTATCTGAAATGCTTCCCGACCTAGCTGAGGTTCCAGAGTCCCTTTTCGACGATGCGATTATGGACTCGTTCATTGCCTGGACCAGGGATCAGGGCATCACGCTCTACCCGGCCCAGGAGGAGGCCGCTATTGGTCTCGCTGGTGGCGACCACGTCATCCTTGCCACTCCGACAGGTTCGGGCAAGTCCATGGTGGCTATTGCTGCCCACTTCTGCGCCCTCGCTCGTGGCCAGCGCAGCTTTTACACAGCGCCTATTAAGGCCTTGGTCAGCGAGAAGTTCTTTGCCCTCTGCGAGGTCTTTGGCGCTGAGAACGTCGGTATGATGACCGGCGATGCCACCGTCAACGGTGGTGCACCCATCATCTGCGCAACTGCGGGAATTGTCGCCAATATCGCCCTGCGCGACGGGGCCGACGCCGATATTGACCAGGTGGTAATGGATGAATTCCACTTCTATGCGGATCCCGATCGCGGGTGGGCATGGCAAGTGCCCTTGCTCGAGCTTTCCCGTTGCCAATTCCTGTTGATGTCCGCCACTCTCGGCGATACTCAAAAGTTTGAGACGGATTTGAAGGAACGCACGGGACTCGACGTCAACCTCGTTACAGGTACGACGCGCCCGGTACCGCTGGATTTCCACTATGTCTACACACCAGTTCATGACACGCTGGCGGAGTTGCTGGAATCCGGCAAAGCCCCAATCTACATCGTCTTTTTCTCCCAGCGCCAAGCAGCTGAACAGGCTCAGGCACTGACCGGTCTGAAGCTGCTGACGAAGGAGGAGAAGGAGCGGATTCGCGAAGAGATTGGCGATTTCCGGTTTACCACGGCCTTTGGTCGAGTTCTTTCCAAGTTGGTGCGCCAGGGCATTGGCGTCCACCATGCGGGAATGCTGCCGAAGTACCGTCGTTTGGTTGAGCGTCTCTCTCAGACTGGTCTGCTGAAGGTCATCTGTGGCACGGATACCCTCGGCGTCGGCATTAACGTGCCTATTCGCACGGTGCTGATTACCGGTTTGGCCAAGTTCGATGGCCGTCGTAGCCGTATTCTCAAGTCACGCGAGTTCCACCAGATCGCTGGACGCGCCGGCCGTGCTGGCTACGACACCGAGGGCACCGTAGTTGTCGAAGCACCTGAACACGAAATCGAAAACGCCAAGCTGCGGCGCCGTGCCGGCCAGGATGAGGCCAAACTGAAGAAGTTGCGGCTGAAGTCCGTTCCCAAGGGCGAAGTGACATGGTCGGAGAAGACCTTCGACAAAATCGTTTCTCAGCCACCGGAGCCGCTGACCAGCCGCTTTGCAGTTACCAACGGTATGTTGCTCAACGTCATTGCACGTGGTGGCGATACCTACGAACACATGCGTCATCTGCTGCGCACCAATCACGACACCCGCCACCAGCAAAATGAGGCTATTCTGACCGCAATTGAGCTCTACCGCGGTTTGGTCAACGCGGGAATCGTCGTCATGCATGGCGAGGGCGATGACTGCCGCCCCGAGCTGACAATGGAGCTGCAGCGTGACTTCGCGCTCAATCAGCCGCTGTCGCCTTTCGCCATCGCCGCGCTCGAACTGTTGGATAAGGACAGCCCGAACTACGCACTCGATGTCATCAGTGTGTTTGAGTCAATTCTGGAAGACCCTCGCCCACTGCTCATCGCGCAGCAGAAAAAGGCACGCGGTGAAGAAATCGCCGCGCTCAAGGCCGAGGGTGTTGATTACACCGAACGTATGAACATCGTCGAAGACATCACATGGCCGATGCCGCTTGCCGACGAGCTGGAGGGCGCATTCGACACCTATGCTCAAGGTCACCCGTGGGTGCGTGAGTTTTCGCTGTCGCCCAAGTCTGTGGTGCGCGAGATGGTGGAAAAGGCCATGACTTTCTCGGACGTGGTATCTGAGTATGGAATTGCCCGCTCTGAAGGTATTTTCCTGCGCTACCTCACCGATGCCTGGCGCACTTTGCGACACACTCTCCCTCCGGAAGCCGCTAACGAGGAACTCCGGGACATTGTGGAATGGCTCGGCGAGCTCGTTGTGCAGGTGGATAACTCCCTGGTGGATGAATGGGCGCAGATGGCCGATCCGGACAAGCCATTGGACGAGGAAACTCTCAAGGAAGCGGCTTTTGGCACCGACGAGTCGCGGCCCCTTACAGGCAACGAACGTGCATTTACCCGTATGGTGCGCAATCTCATGTTTCGCCACGTGCAGCTCTTTGCCTTTGAAAAGGAGGAGGAGCTGGCCGACCTGGACAACTACCTCGACGATGCGCCAGATTGGCCTGCCGCGATGGATGACTACTTCGATGAATACGATGACCTAGGGATCGATGCAAAGGCTCGCGGCGGCGATATGATTTCGATTGACCGCAAGGCTGGTGAGGGCCTATGGCATGTGATCCAGATACTCGATGACCCTGAGGGCGACCACGGCTGGCGCTTTGAAGCGGGCGTTGACTTGGCTGCATCTGATGAATACGGCGAGGTCAGGTTGGCATCGCTGCGAATTATTCAGGGATAAACGCGAAAAACCGGGCTGGAACTACCAGCCCGGTTTTGCTTATTTCATACGCTACTGCGGCATGCGCCAAGAGAGCTTTAGGCAACAGCGTCTATGTAGGCCTGCCGTACCAGTTCAGCAATTCGATTGAACTCGCCGCCGCGTACCGATGATGCGCGGTGAACCAGCCCAATGGTGCGTCCCGGCCGTGCCGGACCTTCGAATCGCGCAACAGCCAGGCCGGGACGGTCGGCCTCAATCTTGACAGCCGATTCCGGTACAAGCGACTGCCCCAACCCACCGGCAACACACTGCACGACGGTCGATAGAGAAGCCGCCCGTGTTTCCAAGCTGGAGGTCTCGCCGTGAACAGCATCGACCTTGCGACAAATATCCAACACTTGGTCGCGCAGGCAATGACCGTCGTCAAGCAGAAGCAAGTCCAAGTCTCTGATTGCCTCAAGCTTTACCTCTTCCTTACCTGCCAGCGGATGATCCTCTGGCACGACGATGTAGAACTCTTCGTCGTAGAGGTAGATCTCTTCAAAGGAAGGCACATCGGACGGCAGTGCCATGATGGCTGCATCAATGGTGCCGGAGCGAAGTGATTCGATGAGGCGCTCGGTCGGCTCTTCGACGATCCTAGGCTTTAGATCTGGCAGCTCGTCACGAACCAACTGGAGGAAGTTGGGCAGCACGTATGGAGCAACCGTAGGGATAACACCAATGGATAGTGGTCCGGACAAATCATCTGTACGGCCAGAGGCGCGAGCAACGATCTCGTCAACAATTTCAGATGCTTGGCGGGCATATGGAATCAGACCGCGACCGAGTGGCGTCACCAGCACTCGGCGAGTCGAACGCTCTACAAGCTGCACCCCCAGTCCCTGCTCAAGGGTGGAAAGCGCTTGTGACAGGCTGGGCTGTGAAATGCCGAGGCGGGCAGCGGCTTGACCGAAGTGACCGGTATCGGCAATCGCGACAAAGGCACGTAACTGAGGCAAAGTGGGCCGATAATCTCTATTACGCATACCTATAAGCCTACACGAGCTTATTAACTTTTTCCTCTTGACGGTTCGGGAATCCATAGGCATAATGGTGTGTGACCCCAAAAGGAATACATTCAGGAGGATTCCATGGCAATTTTGACTGTTGGCGACAAGTTCCCCGAGTTTTCTCTGACCGCTCTGAAGGGCGGCAACCTGCGTGATGCAAACGCTTCTTCTCCGGATGACTACTTCGAGCAGGTAACCAATGAGTCCTACGAGGGTAAGTGGAAGGTCGTCTTCTTCTACCCGAAGGACTTCACCTTTGTCTGCCCGACTGAGATTGCTGCATTCGGCAAGCTGAATGAGGAATTCGAGGACCGTGACACCGTTATTCTCGGTGGCTCTGGCGACAACGAGTTCTCCCACTTCAACTGGCGTGCAACCCACGAGGAACTGCTGGACATCCCGTTCCCGATGTTCTCCGACATCCGCCATGACCTGATGCGTGCACTCGGCGTCGAGAACGCTGACGGTGTTGCAGACCGCGCAACCTTCATCATTGACCCGGACGGCATCATTCAGTTCGTTTCCGTTACCCCGGACGCTGTCGGTCGTAACGTTGACGAGGTTCTGCGTGTTCTCGACGCTCTTCAGTCTGAAGAGGTCTGCGCATGTAACTGGCAGAAGAATGACCCGACCAAGAACATCGACAAGATGGACGTTCTGAAGCAGGAGCTGAAGTAACTCATATGAGCATCGATAACCTTCGTTCCGGTCTACCGGAGTACGCCAAGGACATGAAGCTGAACCTTGGCACTCTCACCCGTTCTACGGAACTCTCCGAGCAGCAGCTGTGGGGTACCCTGCTTGCATCCGCTGCTGCCACCCGCAACGAGACCGTTTTCTCCGAGATCGCTGAGGAAGCCAAGGAGCACCTGTCTGACGAGGCTTTCGAGTCTGCGCTTGGTGCGGCCACCGTTATGGGCATGAACAACGTTGCTTACCGCACTCGCCACATGCTCGGTGATGACTACGCACAGGTCAAGTTCGGCCTGCGCATGAACATCATCTCCAATCCGGGTGTCGAGAAGGAAGACTTCGAGCTGTGGTCTCTGGCAGTTTCTGCCATCAACGGCTGTGAAGCTTGCGTGACTTCTCACGCAAAGGTCGTCCGCGATGCTGGTCTGACCAAGGAGCAGGTCTGGGAAGCTGTGAAGATTGCAGGCACCGTCTCTGGTGTTGCACAGGCTGTCTTCGCTGAGGCTACCCGCTAAATATTCAGAGCTTAGGTTCGGCTTTTGATAGCCGAACGCTCCCCCGCAGGATTACCTGCTGACGAAATAGCGCCCGAGGAACCAATTTTTATCGGTTCCTTGGGCGCTTTTTCTTGTACGTTTTTGGCTACTGCTGTGGCGGGTAATAACCCGGATTCTCCTGGGCTTCATTAACTACTCGACGGCCACCGATGAGCTGACGGTAGATATGTACTTGCACGAGGAGAGCAAGCGGGACTGTGTACAACATACCGATATAGAAGAGCATTGCACCTGCGGAAGAAACAATTGACGTCAGAATGAATGCAACGAGCATCGTCCAATACTGAGGCTTCACCAAGCGCCATGCGACGACCGGAGCCTCAAGTGCTGTTGCTCGACCATCAAAAACAAGAAGCGGCATAGTCGCTGTGATTGGCATGATGAAGATGGACAGCACAAGTACCAACAGGTAGCCGATGGGAATCATCGCAGCTGCAGCTTCACTGCCGTTGGCAGACAGGGATACTCCAGCGATGAAGAGCACCATCCCCGGAAGCATGGCGAGCAGCCCCACCAGGAACGTGACAATGTAGGCACCGATAAGAGATCCCCACCGGTTTACACGGAAGAAAGTACCGTAGCTCGGCACTCGGCCGTCGACAGCTTCGAATGCACCGCGCAGCATAAATGCCTGCATCGCGAACATGCCCACGGCAAATAGGAGTGCCATCGCGCCGAGAGTCGCGAACATTGACCCTAGATCCTCAAACGGAACATCGCCTGGATAGTTCGGCTCAAAGTCCGGATCGAAGTCACCAGTCGCAAAGAGAATTGCCGCTGCGCCAACAATCAGTGCGACTAGTACGGCGAAGAACGTCAGCATGATGCCAAGCCAGGAAGCAAAATTGCTGTTTAGACTACGAAACGCCGCGGAAAAGGCACTTCCAATGTCGACCTTCGTCGGCCCCTGTGCCACAGGCTTCACCGGCGGCTCATCGCCACCTGGCATGTTGACTCCGGGAGCAAGTGCACCGGCTGCAGAAGCCCCGCTGGACTGGTGCTGCCAGTAGCTCGAGTCCGCACCATAGGGTTGCCCGCCGTAACTATCGCGCGACTCGCCAGTTCCATAAGAAGGAATTTCGCCATAAGCCTGTTCACGGCCGTAAGTCTGATTCCACTGTGGCGAATCCTCTGGTCCACGCGGGCCATGTTGTGCGTCCGAATCGAACCCGTAAGGGTTGTAGTCCTGCGAACCATTGTTGGGAAAACCGTGACTCTGGGAGTCATAGTTATTGGACTCATTGTCCCGGCTGCCGTCACCGTAAGAATCGTTGTTGCTATATGGATCGTTTGAGGTATTCATGAAGCAAATTGCTCCTGCCAAATTGACGGATACATACAAATAACGCGCACAACGGACTATACGTGAGACAAGCCCTTGATGAGTTTTTAAAGGCCGAAGTATAAGTCACATTGTGCGCATGGACGTATTTAATTGGACGTTCTTACACGAGCTCCACCGCGGCGACTCCCTCGAACTCGTTCAGCGAATCACCGGCACCCAACGCGCTACCACGCACGATGATGTCATACTTGCCCGGCGCGACTCCTCCGGTCTCCCAAGTGACCTTGGCGGTGGTGTAATTACCGTCCTTGGCAAATTCAATGACAGTTGCCTGGTCCCAGTCGTCAGAAACGATCTCACCGCGGTCATTCTTGATGAGTAGGTAGCCGTCTTCCAGTCGCAAGTCGTTATTCGGATTTGCCGCGACGAATTGGGCAACGGCCTGCTGCCCTACCGTGACGCTTGCAGTCGATTCGAGCACGTCACCAAAATTCTTGCCCATTGGTACGGAATCGATAGTCTTTCCTCCTGCTGGCGACGGCGGGATGATGCCAGTGAGATCACCTGCAGCACTGCCCGGGTCGACAGCCATGCCGTCGGCAAGCGCGTGGGCGAGATCGTGATAGATGGAGATCATCGCACTGAGCGTGTACTTGCCGAAAGCCGTTGCGCCGCCCTCGTAGTCCTGCTGATCGTATTCCTCTGGGGTAACGACGTAGTGTCCATAGCTGTTGGTGTAGCCCTGGCAGATGACAGTGTCGATTGGAACGCCGAGGACATCGGCGACGTGCTGACGCATGCGGTAACCCGACATCGTGGTGGGTTCAAGGCCGTTGGTAATCAAGGTGAAGCCACCGATGCGGGTGATGGAGAACATGTGGGTCTGCTGGAGAAGACCATCGATGTAGCCCACTGGCAGCAGGCATTCTTTCTCGCCCTGAATCTCCCCGATATTTTTCGGGAGTACGACGTTATTGAGCTGACGTACCCACGGTGTGCCTCCACGCTGGCCCTCGTTGAAACCTAGGGCTGGTTCGCCGCCGCCGTCCTCCTGGCTACTGGCTGCGAAGGCCGCACCGAGGATTGCAGGTCCAGTGCGGTGCGGCTGGCCGTCGGGCGTGAATTGGCCGTCAATGTCGACATCGCCGAGGTTGACCCACTTGTGGACGGTAGAGATTCCGCCTCCTGGCAGTGCAATGGTCTGACCCTGGGTAGCGTCAATCTGACGCTGACCGAGAATGCGGGCGGACTCTGCTTCGTCTCCGTTGCCGGGACCCGAATTTGGCACGAGCCCCATGTTCGGGCTGATGTCACCCGGGCACGACATGGTAAATGCGGCGACAAAGGGGGCATCGGCCGGCTCACGGTGGGTAACCCCGCGGTCGACCTCAACCTTCCATGCTGCATAGCCCTTGTTGTCGCCGTCGATGATGGTGTGCTCGGGGCCGAAGGTGGTCGGATGAATTCCATACCAGTTAATGAATCCGACTTCGCGACCACCGCGACTCACGTGCAGTGTATGGCTTTCCGGGTTGACTCCGTCGGGGAAAAGACGCTGTTCTTCCTCGGGGTTACGCCTGAATGCCTCCAGGGAGCGGTTAACACCCGCATCCTTGGCAATCCCCTTGGTCAGGTGGATAGTCGACGGCTGGTAATCAGCGTGTGCACGTTCAATAGCCTTGACCACACCGACGACCACAGCTTCGAAAGTGACGGGACGGAAACCGAGAGTAGTCAGGTCGACCATAAGATGGCCCGATGTACCACCCGGCGCGACATGCGTATGAGATGCGCAGATAAGCACGTTGCCCTCGTGGTAGAGGTCTCCGAAGAGAGCTCGCAGTCGCCGCAGAACTTCCATCTGGATGGACTGGAACATGAGCCCCATATCTGCGGTGACGTGGACGACACGGTTGTCGTTGTCATCACCGAAGATGAATGCACGCGCCATCTGGCGAAGACGCAGACCCGAGGTGGTCTGGTCCATGACCGCATACCCGTTCATGCCAGCGCCGAGTGGCTCGCCTGTCATGTCAGCCATTCCTCGACCGACATTCAAAGTGGTGGTCGAATTCCCCGCGGCGGCAGAAGCCCCGTTTGCAGGAGCGGCGTTTGCCTTTGATGCACCATTTACGGCAGGCATCATACTCGCAGCTGACACGGCAGTTGCTCCGACGAGGAAGCCTCGCCTGCCCACTTGGTACGGGGCGCGTGCGGTTGGTTCTGCCGAATTCGACGATGATGCCATCTGGGGATCGAGCATGTCACATCCTCTTCATATTTCTTTTTGAATATCAATATGTTGGACTTTAATCAGACAATCCCCTACGCGTGGCCTAATAAGCCAAAGTTCCCAAAATTCCCCCCGCGACAGCAGTAACCGATACGACATTCGCAAGGCAGTATCACTACCATGGACACAGTAGAATTTCGCAAGCTTTAGCGCGCTCCTCGCAGACACAACTTCAGAAAGGGCACCATGGCTCAGGCTGTCGGTTTTAACCGCGAAAAGTACATCGAAATGCAATCCGCTCATATTAAGAAGCGGCGCGCAGACATCGCAGGTGAAGGCGGCAAGCTCTATCTCGAAATGGGCGGCAAGCTATTTGATGACATGCATGCCTCGCGCGTGCTCCCCGGCTTCACGCCTGACAATAAAATCGCTATGCTCGATCGCCTCAAAGACGATCTGGAAATCATGGTGTGCATCAATGCCAAGGATTTGGAGCGCCACAAGGTCCGCGCTGACCTCGACATCACTTACGAAGACGATGTGCTGCGCCTCGTCGATGTCTTTCGTGAACGCGGGTTTCTAGTCGACAGCGTCGTCGTCACGCAGCTTTCCGACGACAACACCCTGGCAAAGAACTTCATTGAGCGCCTGCAGCGACTCGGATTGAGCGTAATCCGCCATCGCAATATCGAGGGCTACCCGACAAACACGGAGAAAATTGTCAGTGAAGCCGGCTTCGGGCTGAATGAATGGGCGCAAACGTCGCGGGACTTGGTCGTTGTTACAGCGCCGGGCCCGGGCTCTGGAAAGCTGGCGACCTGTCTATCGCAGATTTATCACGATCACAAACACGGAATTCGTTCCGGTTACGCAAAGTTTGAGACCTTCCCTATCTGGAACCTGGCACTCGAACACCCGGTAAATCTGGCCTACGAGGCGGCAACAGCTGATCTCGATGACATCAATCTCATCGACCCTTTTCATTTGGCCGCCTATGACACCAAGGTCACCAGCTATAACCGTGATGTCGAGGTCTTCCCACTGCTGCGCACTCTGTTGGAGAAGCTCGCGGGCGAGTCGCCGTACAAGTCACCGACCGACATGGGCGTCAATATGGCCGGTTACTGTATCGACGATGACGAAGTGTGCCGAGAGGCATCCAACCAGGAAATCGTTCGCCGTTACTACAAGGCTCTTGTCGACGAACACAAGAACAGCGCAGACGACGAAGTCTCACAGCGCATTGCCATGATTATGAGCAAGGCCAACGTGTCGACAGCCGCCCGCCGAGTCGTCGCACCAGCACTTGAAGTTGAGAAATCTACCGGGGCACCGGGTAGCGCAATCGAATTGCACGACGGCACAATCATCACGGGCAAGACTTCTGAACTACTCGGATGCTCAGCAGCAATGCTCCTCAACGCTCTCAAGAAGCTCGCCAATATCGACCCGGACTTGCACTTGCTCTCCCCAGCTGCCATTGAGCCAATTCAAACGCTTAAGACGCATCACCTGGGCAGCCGCAACCCCCGCTTACATACCGACGAGGTTCTTATCGCCCTTTCCGTGTCGGCGGCCACCAGCGACGATGCCCGCGCAGCCCTCGCCGAGCTGAAGAACCTTCGAAACTGCGATGTCCACACCACCACCATTCTGGGCAGCGTGGACGAAACAATTTTCCGCAACCTCGGTGTGCTAGTGACTTCGGAGCCTAAGTACCAGAAGAAGGCTCTCTATCAGAAGCACTAAGCCATACCAGCAGCTCACGCCGAAAATAGGATAACTGAGAGAGCAGACTAGAATAGTCCCCGTGAGCATCAGCAAGATTCTTCTGTACTACCAGTTCGCCCCACTGTCCGATCCGCGTGCCATCATGCTATGGCAGCGCGATCTTTGCGAGTCGTTAGGGCTCAAGGGCCGCATTCTGGTGTCCGAGCACGGCATCAATGGCACCGTCGGCGGTGATCTCGATGCCTGCAAGAAGTACATCAAGAAAACCAAGCAGTACCCCGCTTTTCACTCCATGCAGTTCAAGTGGAGCGAAGGCGGCGCTGATGACTTTCCAAAACTCTCCGTCAGGGTTCGCGACGAAATCGTCGCTTTCGGTGCTCCGGGTGAGCTGAAAGTCGATGTCGATGGTGTCATTGGCGGCGGCACACATTTGAAGCCGGAAGAGGTCAATAAACTGGTCGAGGAACGCGGCGACGATGTCATCTTCTTCGATGGCCGCAACGCAATGGAAGCCGAGATTGGCAAGTTTAAAAACGCTGTCGTCCCGGACGTAAAGACCACGCACGACTTCATCGACGAACTGGAATCCGGTAAGTACGACTGGATGAAGGACAAGCCGGTTATCTCCTACTGCACCGGCGGCATCCGCTGCGAGATCCTCTCCGCACTTATGAAGAACCGCGGTTTCGAAGAGGTCTACCAAATCGACGGCGGTATTGTGCGCTACGGCGAAAAGTTTGGCAATAAGGGGCTGTGGGAAGGCTCCCTATATGTCTTCGACAAGCGCATGCATATGGAGTTTGGCGATGGCATCGAAGACGAGGACTACGTACAGCTCGGGCACTGCGTCCACTGCGGCAAGCCCACAAACACCTTCCAGAACTGCATCAACGAAGATACCTGCCGTCGTCAGGTGCTTATTTGCGATGATTGCTGGGAGCACACCGAGACACAGCACTGTGGGCGCGAGGACTGCAAGGAAGTTGCCGAAGAGCTAGCAGCCGCAAAGTAGGACGCTCCCTGCTGCCATCGGACTATCTCGAGCACCTCTTAATCAGCACAGATGTGGGTTGTCTCCCCAGACGCGGCTAATCTAGTAGGCAACCATGAGTACTCCTAGCCGTTCTGATAAACCAGCTCCACGTGCCCAGTCGGGAAACCACCACTCCGGCCACCGCAATTCCGCCAGGCCACAGCGCTCTGGCAAACCTGCTAAGGACACGCGTAAAAAGGAGCTCTACCAGCTCGCTGATCAATTGCCGATTCGGGAGGCTCAGTCCTTCCGACGCCGGCTAAAGCGAGCATCCGCGCCGAAGGCGCTGTCTGCAATCTCTGCAGACCTCGACTTTGCGCTGGAGCGGTTAGAAGATCGTCGTAAAGCGATTCCTCGCATCACCTACCCTGCCCAGTTGCCGGTGTCCGCGCGCCGCGACGACATTGCAGAGGCAATTGAAAACAACCAGGTCGTCATTATTGCTGGTGAGACTGGCTCTGGTAAGACTACGCAGATCCCGAAGATATGCCTCGAACTGGGACGCGGCGTGCGGGGCAAGATTGGTCACACTCAGCCACGTCGTATTGCGGCGCGTTCCGTCGCGGAGCGCATCGCTCATGAGCTGGGCGAAAAGATTGGACAGCACGTCGGCTATGCAGTGCGTTTTGATGATCGCGTGAGCAAGGATACCTGCATCAAACTGATGACCGACGGTATCCTGCTGGCCGAAATTGGCCGCGACCGACTGCTACGCGAGTACGACACCATCATCATCGATGAGGCGCACGAGCGCAGCCTCAACATCGACTTCCTGCTGGGATATTTAAAGCATATTCTGCCGCAGCGTCCAGATCTGAAAATCATTATCACTTCCGCGACGATTGATCCGGAACGGTTCGCTCGTCATTTCGCGCCTGACGACGAGCACCCTGCGCCCATCATCGAGGTGTCGGGGCGCACCTACCCGGTGGAAATCCGCTATCGCCCGCTGGTGCGGACCGTTGTTGCGAAGAATGGGCAGGAAAAGGAAGTCGCCATCGAGCAGATCGATGGTGTAATCGCTGCGTGTGAAGAGCTGATGCGGCTTGGCGACGGCGATATCCTGGTGTTCTTTTCGGGTGAGCGAGAGATCCGAGAAGCTGCCGAAGCCATCGAGGGCAAACACTGGAAAGGTGTAGAAGCCGTTCCACTATTCGGTCGGCTATCTAATGCAGAGCAGCATCGGATCTTCACTCCGCATTCCGGGCGTCGCATTGTGCTGGCGACCAACATTGCGGAAACGTCGCTGACGGTCCCTGGTATCGAGTATGTCGTCGATACTGGTACCGCACGCATTTCCCGCTACTCCACCCGCACGAAGGTGCAGCGCCTGCCAGTTGAGGACATCAGCCAGGCATCCGCGAATCAGCGCTCTGGACGCTGTGGCCGTGTAGCTGATGGTGTGGCGATTCGTCTCTACAGCGAAGAGGATTTTCTCTCGCGCCCCGAGTTTACGGATCCGGAGATTCTGCGCACCAATCTCGCTTCGGTTGTACTGCAAATGATTTCACTGCGGCTTGGCGCGATTGAGGACTTCCCCTTTGTCCAGCCACCAGAGCACAAAGCAATCCGCGATGGCATTAACCTGCTCACAGAGCTTCAGGCTATTACCACCACGTCGGGGTCTGATGCCCCCGAGCTGACGGACATCGGCCGACAAATTGCCCGTATCCCAGTCGACCCGCGTCTTGCCCGCATGCTGGTCGAAGGGTACGAGAACACCACTCTTGGGGCGGTAACCGTCATTGTCGCCGCTTTGTCTCTGCAGGATGTTCGCGAACGTCCACTGGAGTTCCAAGCTCAGGCAGATCAGCTACATGCCCGTTTTAAGGACACCACCAGCGACTTCAACTCCCTACTGAAGCTCTGGGAGTACCTGGAGGAAAAGCGTCGCGAGCTTAGCGGTAACCAATTCCGCAAGATGTGCAAGCGCGAGTACCTCCACTATCTGCGCGTTCGCGAGTGGCAGGACTTGGTGCGTCAGCTCCACCAGGCAACGGCCGAGCTGGGCTGGCATCTTTCGGCCCGCAGCTCAACCAACGGTGTCGACAATCCCGACGAGGTGGCAAAGTCACTGTTACCGGGTCTGTTATCGATGATTGGTACGCGCGAGGGCGAGGGCAAGGAATTTACTGGCACCCGCAACACTAAGTTCCTCATTCACCCCTCGTCCGCGTTGGCAAAGAAGCCGCCTCGCTGGGTGATGGCTGCGGAAATCGTCGAGACCTCGCGCACTTTTGCGCGCAACGTCGGCACGATTCAGCCGCAGTGGCTAGAGAAGGTAGCCCCTCATCTGCTCAAGCACCAGTACTCAAAGCCTCACTGGTCTACTAAGCGCGGTGCAGCGATGGCTTACCAGAAGTCGACGCTCTACGGCGTGCCCGTGGTGGTTGACCGTTTGATGCCTTATCACCGAGTCAATGCCGACGCCGCCCGCTCGATCTTCATTCGCTCTGCGCTTGTCGACGGCGAATGGAACACACATCACGAGTTCTTTAAGAACAATCAAGACAAACTTGCCGAAGCCGAGAAGATCGAGGAAAAGCAGCGTTCCCGCGGCATTGTCGTCGATGACGACGTGCTCTACGCGTTCTACGACTCCAAGCTGCCCGCCTCTATCACCACGGCCACCAATTTTGACCGCTGGTGGAAGAAAACTAAGCCCAAGCAGCCAAATCTACTGGACTTTGATCCCAATAAGCTGCTCAACCCCGAAGCCGGCGACATCGACGACAACGCCTTCCCCGAAATGTGGCAGCAGGGCTCGGTCGATTTCTCTCTGTCCTATAAATTCGAACCGGGCGCCCCTGATGACGGTGTGACTCTCCGTGTCCCCGTGCCTCTTCTTGCAGGTCTGCGTGAAGATGGCTTCGACTGGCAGGTACCAGGTCTTCGCGCTGAGCTCGCGGAAGCCTACATTCGCACTCTGCCGAAGGCACTGCGGAAGTCCGTTGTCCCCGCCCCGGATTTCGCACGCCGCGCGCTGGAGACGATGACTCCGTACTCAGGCCGCTTCGTCGATGTTTTTGCCGATGCTTTACGACGACTCGGAGGCTCGGGCATCAATGGTGCAGACTTTGCCCCTTCGAAGCTGCCAGCACACTTGCGCTTTAACTACGCAGTGGTCGACCGCCATGGAAAGATCGTCGATCAGAGCCGAGATCTTGCTGCGCTTCGAGACAAGCATGCCTCGACGGTCTCAACTGCTGTGTCGAAACGTTCGAAGTCTGCAGCACGCGAAGCTGTGAAAAAGTGGACTTCAGAGAACTTGGGCGCCGTCTCATTAACGGTCAAAAGTAATGTCGACGGTCAGTCCGTCACGATGTATCCGACGCTGGTGACCACCAAGGATGGCGTGGCCATTGAGGTCAAACCAACTAAGGCTCAGGCTGAGGCGACGTTGGCGACCACAAACTTGACAATGCTATTGCGGGATTGCCCAGTAAATGGTGCACAAATGACTAAGGGGCTTCCACTCCAGCAACGTGTTGGCGTGGACGCATGGCCACATGGGGGCGCCGATGGGCTTGTCGAGGACTGCCGTGTCGCAGTGATTCGCGACCGTATGATGGCTGCCGGCGGCCCGGTCCGCGATCCGAAGGAATTCGACAAACTACTCGAACACGTTCGTTCTGGAGTCGCCTCAGAGGTGCGCCAATTGGTCGTCGGCGTTGCCCAGGCAATGCCTCGTTATGTCTCGGTGGTAAATCAGCTAAACAAGTGGGAAGGCGATGCTATTGACGATATGCGTCGCCAGCTGGAGTTCATGTTCCCTAAGGGCGCTGTGGCAAGGCACGGTTGGCAGCACCTACGACATTTGCCACGTTATCTCCAAGCGATGGAGATTCGGCTTGAGGAAATGAACCGTGACCCGGACCGTGATGCCGAACGTGAAGATGAGGTGACTGAGGCCCGCGAATACTTGGCGGCAAAGCTTCAGCAGCTGCCTAAGGCACGTTCGAATTCCGCGGAGGTACGGGATATTCAGTGGCTCATTCAAGAGCTGCGCGTCAGCCTTTTCGCACAACGGCTGGGTACCGCCCAGAGCGTATCCCTGACTCGAATAAAGAAACGTGTGGATAAACTGCGTTAGTTCTTTTTAACCTCGTTGCCATTAGCCTGCGGTCCTTTCCCCTTGCGCATGCTGGCAATCTCTTGCGCGAAATCGTCCGCGGAGGAAAAGGACTTGTACACCGAAGCGAAGCGGAGATAGCCAACTTCGTCCAGTTCTTTGAGCGGCTCAAGGATGGCAAGGCCGATATCGTTTGAGTCCACCCGGGGCGTGCCTTTCTCGCGGAGGCTCTCCTCCACTTTTTGTGCAAGTTTCTTCAGCTGAGACTCTGATACTTCGCGCCCCTGGCACGCACGTCGAACACCCTGGATAACCTTTTCGCGGTTGAATTCCTCAGGGATTCCATCCCGTTTAACGACCATCAGCTGCGAGCGTTCAATCGTAGAAAAACGTTTGCCGCAATTCAGGCATTCCCTTCGGCGACGAATCCCCATACCGTTATCTATCAACCGTGAGTCCAAGACTCGTGTCTGATCATGATGACAAAACTGGCAATACACGGTCTCCAGTCTACGTCCCACCCCAACACCGGAAACTGGAATGATTATTGCGCGGAGTAGGAAGCGTACGTAGACGTAAAGGTGCTTTCGACCGCCTCACTTTGTCCCTGTTCAAAGACCATGCTGCCGAAAACTCCGAAGAAAGCACCAAGCCCTAGAGCCCATACCGCCATCAGGCGAGTCAGGTTAGTGCCTGCGGATACATCACTACGATTGGACTGCTGCGCCCTGCTAACGGATAGAGACGGACGCCCGTAGTTGACCGAGACATGACTGGGCCGCGACCTGTCCCTCCGCATTCGCGCCGATGAAGCCCCATTTCGATTGCGCTGTGCAATACGTGCACGCTGACCGGGCCGAACGATGTGCTGTGTGCAAGACGCACTACGTTCACCCCACACCAACGGGGCTTTCCGTGTCGTCCGAGCAGGGAGCTCGGAAACTTGAGAAAAGTCAATATCAGATGTGCTGCTAACACCAAGTGCGGTTGAAACCGTAGACATCATGTTTTCTCCCTTTCCAACGTTGACTCTCCCACCGTTGCCGGCCTGGAGAGAATAAGAGTTGTACGACCGTTTCCCGACGCTGTGGAGACTATGTCCAAGGGCGGATGCGGAGAATCCGTCTAGACCCTTTCATCAAACGACTGTTCGAGTAACTTGTCATGTTCGATTTATAACACCATGTTCGAATATTGTCTACTGCTATCCGGATTTATTTTCGATTTTCGACATCATCACCGCCTCCGAGCACGGATAATGTACACGTTTTCTAAAGAATTCAAGGGCGCACAGTGTTCGATGCTCGACGATTCGAACAGTTTTGAGTTATGATTCATTCGAAAGAGTTTGAGAAGGGATGTTCCATGGCTCAAAAGAAGAAAGCGAACCCTAAAACACTCACCGATCGGCAGCGTCGGATTCTTGACGTCATTTCGGATGCCGTCGTACTTCGCGGATACCCACCGAGCATTCGAGAAATTGGGGATGCTGTGGGCTTGAATTCCACCTCGTCGGTGGCATACCAACTCAAGGAGTTGGAGAAGAAGGGCTTTCTCCGCCGCGACCCACACAAACCCCGCGCGGTAAACGTAAGGGATTCGAAGTCCTCCGCTGGCACTTTCACTCCGGTAAAGCCTGGGCCAAAGGCTACTGGCACCACCCAAACTCCCGAGATGCCAGAGGACATGCCAGAGCCAATCTTCGTTCCTATCGTTGGACAGATTGCGGCTGGCAACCCTATTTTGGCGGAGCAGCATGTGGAAAGTCACATGGCACTTCCGATGGAGATTACGGGCTCTGGTCAGCTATACCTACTCAAGGTCGTGGGTGATTCCATGGTTGACGCGGGCATTCTCGACGGAGACTGGGTGGTAGTCCGTTCCCAAGACGTGGTCGAACAGGGAGATTTCGTTGCAGCCCTGTTTGAAGATGAAGCAACAGTCAAGGAATGGCACGAAGACGCTGCTGGCAAGTGGCTCATGCCCCATAATCGCGCCTTTGACCCACTCCCCGCGGAGCACGCCAAAATCCTCGGCAAGATTGTCAGCGTCCTACGCAGCCTCTAATTTCCCACATTTTCGTTGCCCGAAACAGACATAAACGGGCATACTGGGAACAGATAGTAAAGCTGAAATTTCTTAACAGCTAAGGAGCGGGGAATGTACGCAGAGGAACGCCGCCGGAAGATTGCGTCTTTGACAGCAGTCGAAGGGCGCGTGACGGTCGCTGATCTTGCGGAAGCTTTCGATGTCACAGCAGAGACGATTCGCCGTGACCTAGCTCAGTTGGATGCAGAGGGCGCAGTTCACCGCGTACACGGTGGCGCTGTGGCTACTCGTTCTTTTCAGACTGTTGAGTTTTCAGTTGCCGCTCGAAAGAACGCGCAAAAGGACGCGAAGCTCTCTATTGCCCGCTGTGCTGCGGATTTTCTGCCTGACTCTGGTGGTGGAATTTTTCTCGATGCTGGAACTACCACCGAGGCTCTTGCAGAGCTGATGGTCCACTCCCCTGATAACCGCCGTTGGTCGGTTGTCACAAACTCTCTTCCCAACGCCATCACACTCGCAGGATCGAACCGCATTGAGCTTCAACTCCTTGGCGGCCAAGTTCGCGTCATTACTCAGGCGGTTGCTGGCGATACGGCACTCCGCACTCTCGCGGTTATGCGTGCCGATGTCGCTTTCATTGGTTCTAATGCCTTGACAATTGACCACGGTCTTTCTACTGCTGATCCGCAGGAAGCGGCGGTAAAGCGCGCGATGATTACGAATGCGCGCAAGGTCATCGTTATGGCGGACTCGACGAAACTTGGCCGCGACTTTCTCGTCAGCTTTGCAGCATTGGAAGATATCGACGTCGTGATTACAGATTCCTCTGCCCCGGAACAGTTCGTCAACGATCTCAGGGAGCAAGGTGTCGAGGTTGTGGTTGCTTCATGATCCTGACCTTGACTGTAAATCCGTCAATCGATCGACTTGCTCGACTCGATACGGAGCTCAAGCGAGGTGGCGTGTTCCGCCTACCAATGGCTGAGGACATGGCTGGTGGCAAGGGAATTAATGTGTCCAAGGCGTTGCACTACGCCGGAGAAAAGACGCTCGCGCTCTACCCGGCATCGGACTCCGGAAAATTCACGCGCCTGTTGGAAGTCTCTGGCATACCCCATGAAGCCATCAACACGACTAACGAAGCCCGCGTTAATCTCACACTCGCAGAGCCAGATGGGACGACCACCAAGCTCAATTCCCCTGGCATGACATTGACGAAAGCGCACCGTAGGCGTGTCCTGGAGAAACTTATCCACCATGCTAAACACGCCACGTGGGTAGTTTTCGCAGGTTCATTGCCCCCTGGTGTCCCCAGGGATTTTTACGTTCAATGCACCGAGGCGGTGTATTCGGTCAACCCGAATATTCGTGTTGCTATGGATACGAGCGACGGCCCACTGACTGAGGTCGTTCGCGCATTTCCAAAGGTGCGACCTTTTTTGATGAAGCCGAACGCCTACGAACTTGGTCAAATCATTGATCAGGACGGCGAAGAACTTGAGGCCGCTGCAGCCGAAGGGAACTATCTTCCCGTAGCGCAGGCTGCTCGTGCGCTGAACGAGCTTGGCGTTTCCGAAGTCCTGGCCACTCTCGGCGAAGCAGGGGCGGTGCTTTCAGTGAAGTCAGGCGGTTGTTTCGCTGCTACCTCCCCCTCGATAGTCGCTCAGTCGACGGTCGGTGCTGGAGACTGTGCTTTGGCCGGCTACGTTATGTCCCGCGAACGCGGTGATAGCTACCAAGATGCACTAACCACCGCCGTAGCTTATGGGGCGGCGGCAACCAGTCTTCCCGGTACGACCATCCCCTATCCAGAACAGGTTCACCCCGAGGCCGGCCGGTTATGGCAGCTCGACACTTAGCTTTTCGATGCCTAGATAAGGAGCATTAGAAAACCATGTCTTCTTCGGCAGATTTTTCCGCTATTGCATCAGACCTAGCCGATGAGTCGACAGTGTTCCTTGACCTAGATATCGGTCCGCAAAAGGAGAAGATCCTTAACTATCTCATCGCTAAAGCTGTAGAGACCGGCCGCGCCACCGACAGCAACGGCATCGTCGCAGCAGCCCTCGAACGCGAAGAGAAGGCCCCGACAGGTCTGTCGGGAGGGATAGCCATCCCCCACTGCCGCCATGAGGACTGGTCGAAGCCGACCCTGATGTTTGCCCGCTTAACCAGCGCTACAGAATTCACCACACCAGATGGGCCGGCGGACCTGCTCTTTTTCATTGGTGTCCCATCTAGTAACAGCGATGTCCACGTCGATATTCTGGCCGCACTCGCAAAAGCACTTCGCGATAAGGGGTTTCGCGCAGCTCTTCGCGGTGCTGAAAGCGATGAAGAGACTGCCCGGATCATTAGCGAGCACGTCACCAAAGCGCCTCGTCGGAAAGCGAAAAAACCTCCGGCGAAGACCAATATCGTCGCCATCACGGCCTGCCCCACGGGCATCGCACACACTTATTTGGCAGCCGAAGCGCTTACTGGCGCGGCAGAAAGCATGTCTGATGTCACACTAACTGTAGAGACGCAGGGCTCGGCAGGAACCCAGGAAGCCCCCGCAGAGGCAATTGTCCGGGCCGACGTGCTAGTAATCGCAGCCGATATTGGGGTTACGGGGCTTAAGCGCTTCAGCGATAAACCACAGGTCAAAGTGCCAATTCGTAAGGCAGTCAATGAACCTACTGCGGTTATTAAACAAGCGAAGGCAAAAGCAGAACAATCACGGGTTCGCGCCTACGACCGAAAGGCGCCGCAACCTAAGGATGACCACGACAAGGAGGCCGGTTCGCAAACCGGTACTACAGGCGCAGACCCTTCATCTGAGAGGGTACAAGCAACTACGAAGGTGGGGGCACATAAATCATCGTTAGGCGGTGACAAAGCCTTCGGACACTGGGTTCGTGATGCCATTATGACCGGTGTCAGCTATATGGTGCCGTTCGTGGCCGCATCGGGGTTGTTGATTGCGCTGGGATTCCTCGTCGGCGGTCATCAGGTTGGTGTAGTAGCTGACGCCGTGACTAGGGATTTGCGGCTGCCGGAGATTATCGGACTCGATGCCCCGATTGCTGTGCCGACAGAAGATCTCGGCACCGTGCTAATTGATCGTAGTGGGCTGTGGCTGTATCTCGGCTCGGCGCTTTTTGCCATTGGCAACCACGGCATGCAGGTCATTGTGGCTGTAATGAGTGCTTATATCGCCTTTGGCATGGCTGACAGAGCCGGCATTGCACCAGGCTTTATTGGCGGTGCCATCGCGGTCACGGTTGGCGCCGGCTTCCTTGGGGGCCTGGTGACAGGCATCCTGGCGGGACTAGTTGTAGCCCTACTGTTGAGGATGAAAGTCCCGGACTGGCTGCGACCGCTGATGCCGGTTGTCGTGATTCCTATGCTCGGCGCTATGTCCGTTGGGCTCACCATGTACCTGCTGCTCGGGATGCCGCTGGCGTGGCTGATGACGGCTCTGCAGCAGTGGCTGCAATCACTGGATACGACGGCGGCGTTCCTGTTCGGTGGTCTTCTCGGCGCAATGATGTGCGTGGATATGGGCGGAATGATCAACAAGGCTGCTTATCTTTTTGCCGTCGCAAACATCGCCTCAGCAGATCCCGCATCATGGAAGGTCATGGCCGCTGTGATGGCGGCGGGCATGGTACCTCCATTGGCTACATCTCTGGCAGTTGTACTCCGACCAAAGCTGTTCAGTTCGGCGGAGCGTCAAAACGGCAAAGCGGGCTGGGTGCTCGGTGCGGCCTTCATTTCAGAGGGAGTGATTCCCTTCGCCGCCGCAGATCCGCTACGTGTGATTCCGTCGATTGTGATTGGCGGTGCCGTCACCGGTGGCACCTCAATGGCTTTGGGTGCGGCCACACGTGTTCCGCACGGAGGTATTTTTGTGCTGTTTGCAATCGACAACCCTGTCGCATGGCTTGCTGCAATCGTCTTGGGCAGCATAGTGGCAGCAATTCTCGTTGTGGCAGCTAAAAGCCTGTGGCCGCGGCAAGTCAGCACCGATAATCAAAACCTAGAAGCAGACATTTCAGCGGAAGCGTAGTTTTTACCGCACCGGCTGGTTCATCCCAACGAGCATTTCTACGATTTTCAGCAAACATTCCCCAACCCATCCGGGCAACCTATTAAGCTCAGAAATGGCATCGAGGAAATCGAGAAGCAGAAAGGCAGGATGCCGCTCGCATGGTTACTCAACATGTCCACGTCGGCTCCAAGGTGGGTATTCATGCCCGCCCTGCAACGGTCATCGCTGAGCGTGCCTCCCGTTTTCAGGAAGAAATTCTGGTCGAGCTCCTTGACTCAGACGAGCCCGACAACGAACCGGCCGATGCTTCATCCTCGTTGATGCTCATGGCACTCGGTGCCGAATTCGGCGATGAAGTCACTGTGACCAGTAGCAACGCGGTTGCGGTAGAGAAAATCGCCGAACTCATCGCCCAAGACCTGAGCGATTAAAAGCAATCAGCTTAACGAGGAAACATCGTGGCAACGGTCACGGGGTCCGTCGTTAAGCATTCGTGCGAGATTCTACCCTGGACGGGTGGCCTACGAGCGGTTCTCGCCGATGCGATTGTAGAGCCAGTTCAAAATTGGATAGCCGATAATAATGCCGACCGACCCCCAAGCAATGCCCTCCAGCGTCAGCGAACCAATGTCGAGGGTGAGGTTACCGATACCCGCGATCAGCGCGGTGGCGGCAGCGGTGAGATTAACCGGGTTGTTGAAGTCGACCTTTTCGTCCATCCAGATGCGCACACCGAGCAAACCGATCAGGCCGTAGAGCACCATCGTTGCCCCACCGAGCACGCCGGTAGGAATGGTCAAGATGAGTGCGCCGAACTTTGGAATGAAAGCCAGTGCAATGGCGGTGAAAGCTGCCACCCAGTAAGCTGCGGTCGAATAGACACGGGTAGCGGCCATAACACCGATATTTTCAGCGTAGGTAGTGGTACCAGAACCACCAGCTGAACCGGCGATGGTGGTGGCTAGACCGTCTGCAATAAGAGCATCGCCAGCGATGTCATCGAGGTTTCGGCCGGTCATGGCAGCAACAGCCTTGACGTGACCGACATTCTCTGCGATGAGTACTACGATGACGGGCAGACCAATCAGCATCGCATTGAAGTGGAACTCCGGCGCGTGGAATGCGGGCAGACCAATCCAGGCGGCATTGCCGACAGTTTCTGTAGCCTCGGGCGAGAGATTTCCAGTGGCAGCGGCGAAGACCCAACCGATTAGTACGCCGATAAGGACACCCAGACGGCTGACCATACCGCGGCCAGCGACGGTTGCGAAGACAATGGATGCCATCGTGACAAATGCGACCAACGGCTGAGTGGCGAAGTTCTCCGTGGCGGCAGGCGCCAGGTTAAGTCCGATGAGAGCGACGATGGCACCGGTTACTGCAGGTGGCATCACTGCATCGAGGACACGCTTGCCGGCGAACTTTACAACGCAGCCAACGAGCATGAGCGCGATGCCGGCGCAGAGCACGACACCGAGCTGAACACCAATACCCTGCGCCTGTGTCGCGGTCAGTGGTGCGATGAAGGCAAACGACGAGCCCAGGTAAGAGGGCAAGCGGTTTCGGGTGATTAGCAGGAAGACAATCGTGCCGATACCCGAGAACAGCAATGTGGTATTGACTGGGAAACCAGTCAACAGCGGCACCAGAAGAGTTGCACCAAACATGGCAATGACGTGCTGTGCGCCAATGCCAATTGTACGAGGCCAATCGAGGCGTTCGTTGGGAGCCACCACGGCTCCCGGTGCAATCTTTCGACCGTCACCGTGAATATCCCAACCGAAAAGACGGCCACGTTCGGCGTTTTCAGCAGGCGGATTTGCGGAGGTTCCCTGTTGGGTCTCCGCGTCAGAAGTAGAATTCATGGTTGTAATGCTAGTGGATGCCCACCGCAGATCACGCCACGGATACCGCATTAAACCCAGGACTGCCGGAGCTCTTTGTCGCTCTCCCTATTCCAACTCCGCTCTCCCTATTCCGACTAGGCGTCGTTGCTACTATCCTCATTCGCATCCGCCGTGAAGTGAGGATCCGCTGCAGGTTCGATGCGGTATGCCGACAGTTCATCCGCGAGGCTAGTGGGCAAACGCACATCCATCTGGGTGCCTTGCTCCGTCCATGTTTCCGACAGCACAGTCGCATCTTCGTGGAGCGTGGAGACAATATTGCCCTTGTCATAGGGAATCAACATATGGACGTGAGACTCCAACTCATTGAGAGCAAGCTCGAGTCGGGTCTCCAGTTCACCAATCCCCTCACCCGTTCGCGCAGAGACAAAGACCGCATCATCGAGCTGGTGGCGCAGTTGCGCCAGGGTAATGCCATCGGCCTTGTCCACCTTGTTGACTACCAACAGCTCGGGCGGAATCTCGGCCTTTTCTTCCTCCGCGATTTCGGTGATGACTTTGTTGACAGCCTTAATCTGCTCCAGCGGGAATGGGTCAGAGGAGTCTACGACGTGCATGATGACGTCGGCTTCAAGCACCTCTTCCAAAGTCGAGCGAAAAGCTTCAATGAGCTGCGTCGGCAAGTGGCGAACAAATCCGACCGTATCGGTCATAATCACCGTGCGACCGTCGCGAAGCTTGGTGCGACGAGTCGTCGGATCCAGCGTCGCAAACAGCGCGTCTTCCACCAGCACACCAGCGCCTGTCAGTGCGTTGAGCAACGAAGACTTACCCGCGTTGGTGTAGCCGACAATTGCCACGCGCGGCAGGTGTCCAGCCTTACGACGTGCGCGTTTAATCTCACGCGCAGTCTTCATGGCAGCTAATTCCTTGCGGATTCGCGCCATATCTTGGCGTAGGCGCTGACGATCGGTTTCGATCTTAGTTTCACCCGGACCACGCAGACCCACGCCGCCGTTGGAGCCCGCGCGACCACCAGCCTGACGCGATAGGTTGCCGCCCCAGCCGCGCAGACGCGTGTACAGGTACTGCATTTGTGCCAGCGAGACCTGCGCCTTGCCCTCCTTGGACTTCGCGTGCTGAGCAAAGATATCCAGAATCAGCATGGTGCGGTCAATAACCTTGGCGTCAAGGCGATCCTCCAGCGCCACCAATTGGCCGGGAGACAGCTCACCGTCGCAAATAACTGTATCTGCGCCGGTGGAGGCGACAATATCGCGAAGCTCGTTGAGCTTGCCGGATCCCACGTAAGTACCAGGGTCCGGCTTATCACGACGCTGCAGCACCATCTCTAAAACTTCCGAACCTGCAGTCTCTGCCAGTGCGGCGAGCTCCTCCATCGCCACTTCGGCTTCCTGAAGGGTCCCGGATGTCCAGACACCGAGCAACACAACGCGCTCCAGTCGGAGCTGACGGTACTCGACCATCACCTCTTCGGATTCAGTATGTGCTACTGACCTGGTCAGCCGGCGCAGTGAGGAACGCGCCTCCAAATCCAAATCACCGACGGTAGGTTCCCTTTGCGTGCCGACGTTCGTTGCGAACGCATCCCCGGAGGCACTATCGGCGTTCTCGCCAGCATCATTAGCGTCGATGAAAAAATCGTCCATCTCGTGCGAGGTGCGAGCTTGCTGCGACGTTTCGTCGCTGACCTCATCAAAGTTGTTGGAAAAATTCGTCATACTAGCTGCTATTGTCGCATGACAAGCCAAATTCTCCGCATTGTGCACGGAGAATACCGAGCCGAAGCTCAAGACTTAGGCTGCAGAAGGTGGCCTGCGTGTCAGAACCAGCGCGACCGGACCACTGTTAGAACTACCACCAGTACACGTACCGCTGTCGGACATCCCGCAGTTGGAACAACCTCCGCCTGGGCACATGCCACCGAGGGATTCCCGTCGCAATTGGCCGGTGTGTTCCATGCGGTCAAGGATGAGGTCTACCGTTGCTCGCTGGAGGCCGGTGATTTCGCAGATTTTGCGTCGGGAGCTAATGCCCTGCGCGATTGCATCCTGAACGGCTTCTGAAGGCCGACGAGTAACCGTCGTATTCTTCCTGGCTCTAAAGAGTCCCACGGCGATAGCTCCTTTCCGTATCGCGATTCTTGTTGGATCTGATTTCTAGTTCGCAAGTGTGCCCTAGTAGCTTTGCCGAAGCTACTAGGAATCAACGAGGCTTTACAGGAACAGCTTTAACCCTTGGAAAACAATCACGGCCAGTGCCCATGCAACGACCAGCTGCGCTAGCAAACCGAAGCCCGTCCACTTCAAGCCGATCTCGCGGCGTTGTGCCGCGAGCGTAGCCACGCACGGTGTGTAAGCCAGCAGGAAGATCATGTAGGCCCAGACTGCTGCCAATCCATGTCCATCGGATGCATTGTCAAAGTCACGTCGAATATTCTCCGCGAGCGGGCTGGAGGCCTGTTCGCTCGAATCGGAATCGGTGACGTCCTCCACTGCATAGGTCTGTGCCCAGGTAGAAATGACGGCTTCCTTGGCCACAAAGCCCGTCACCAACGGACCTGTCAGAGACCATGTACCGAAACCTGCCGGGTTAAACACAGGAGCAATAGTTTCGCTGACTGCACCGTATGCGGAGTCCTGCGGTGCCAGGTTTTCATCGGCAAAGGAGTGCCCGGAGACAACCGGGATAGACATCAAAAGCCATACGACGATGACGGTGCTGACGATGATTCCACTAGCGGTCTGCAGGAAGCCCTTCAGACGCATCCACATCACCGATAGTGCCAGCCGTGCGGTCGGTAGCTGGTAGGTTGGCAGGTCAATGACCAGCGGTTCCGACGGCATGGTGCGCCACAGGGTCTTACGCAGTGCAAGGCCGGTCAGAACGATCAGCAGAATCGAGATCACGTACATAGCGAAAACGACTGTGCCCGCGTGTTCCGGGAAGAACACCGCACCCAACATGACATACACGGTTAGGCGCGCCGAGCAGGAGGTAAACGGAACCAGTAATGCCGTCAAAATGCGGTGGCGCGGATTACTCAGCACACGTGTCGCCGAAATCGCTGGCACATTACACCCGAAGCCGACGATGAGCGGAATAAATGCCTTACCCGGAAGACCAATTGCTCGCATGACACGGTCAGCCACCACGGCTGCACGCGCCATATACCCTGAATCCTCGAGTACTGCGAGACACAGGAACATGAGTGCCATCAGCGGAACGAAGGTCAGCACCATGCCGACACCACCGATGATGCCGTTTACAAGCAGCCCGGTGACAATCGGATGGTCCCATCCCACCGCTTCTAATCCACGGGTAACCAAATCTGCGAAATTACCGGTAATAAGGGTTTCCAAACCGTCCTGCAACGGTGCTGCTACCGTCGTCGTGATTTGGAAGACTGCCCACATAACTGCCAGGAACACAATCGGTCCGAGCACCGGGTGAAGAACCACGTTATCAATGCGGTCGGAGAAAGTCTGGCGATCTTCCACCCCGCCCGTAGATGCCGCAACCGCCGCATCAATCGCGGCAAAGCGTGCGTCGTCCCGGCGTTCAATCGATTCACCATCGACCTGGCGAATCGGTGACGACACCGAACTACATCCGTCCAGAGCCGCTGCTACCGCGTCGGCCAACCGCGCCATTCCCGCTTTACGACGGGGATCCAGCGCCACCACCGGCATCCCCATAGCTGACTGCAATGCGTCCGGATTCACATCGATGCCCTTGGCCTTGGCAACATCTAGTTTGGTCAGAGCCAGAACGATGCGCTGGGGCTGTTCCGCCAATTCCGCGGCCATGTAGAGACCACGGCCCAGTGCCGTGGCGTCGACAACGACAACGACGAGATCCGGGCGTTCTTCTTCCGGTTTCTCGATGAGCATCTCGCGAGTGAGCTCTTCGTCCGGGCTCATGGCATCCAGCGAGTAAGCACCCGGGAAATCGATGACATCGTACTCAGCGGCATCGGTCTTCCACGCGCCGCGGCTGACCTCTACGGTCGTACCAGGCCAATTGCCCATCTGCGCTTTCGCACCAGTCAAACTATTGAACAGTGTTGACTTACCGGAGTTCGGTGCGCCGACCACTGCGACAACAGGTGCACCATCCTTTGCTGGCGCTCCGCCACTGCAAGCATGGCAGCTGGGCGTAGATGCGAATTTTCGCGTTGAGGAATCCATAGGTGTTGTCATTGTTTACTTTCAGAAGGGAGGTGAGAAAAGAGATGTAGGGGACCTAACCCACGACGGACATCTTGTGCAGCGTGCTGGCATCGATGGCGTAGCGCGTTGCGCCAGCATGGACGATTCGCCCACCGCCGCTCGTACTCCGTCCCACAGTGACACTCATTCCAGGGCGAAGCCCCAGTTGCGAAAGCCTGCGGCACAGGCGCTCATCCACATGCGACGCTCCCAGAGTGACGGTTACCCCCACCGGGACGTCGGCAAGCGACTGAATGTCATCCGACTGTTTTCGAGACCGCAATCCGAGCATGAGAAACCTCGCTTATATAGATAAGAATTAAGCTAAGCAAATCGTGTTTACAGAGATGAGCTTACTCTTAGGCATGCCTAAATGGAATAAACCCGGCACACCTAAGGAAAGTTATTTATGCCACACTTAACCTTTACCTATTTAGCGTGGCAGAATTGTTAGTCCCATCCGAATAGTTGCCGCGGCGTGCAGGAATGCTTCTAGGTACCCCAGAGCACAATGTGCTCACGTGCGATTCGTTAGTTCGCAGATGAAGATGTGGGAAGTATCATCGAAAAGTATGACTACTGACTTGCGAAGCATTGGCATGGACTACCCCAGCTGGCGAGACGCGATGGAAGCCGCGATCGCTAGTGACAATCTGTCGGTCATCGGCGAGGTCCGCGGTGGCCAGCTGGTCCGTTTCGAAGATTCCTCTGGTGCGCGTCTGCACATCCTGGGTGTTGAACCATTTTCTACCTACGCCGGCTTCGCGGGCAGCCCGACCGTCACTGCCCATGTATCCAGCGTGGACGATGTCTTGGCGCTCGTGGAAATCGTCGAGGATGATCCCTCCTCGGATAACTTTGACAAGGTCATCGAGGTCGCTACCTGCCTGCTGTCACAGGGGCCAATGATTGTTGATGCCGGAACTCAGACTTTTGAGCATGTCGCGCTATCAGCTCTAGCAACTGATTTCACCCTCGACGCATCCATCGAAGAGTACGAGAAGCGCACCGGGGCAACCCCGACAACATTGGACTTCGAAGGTGCTAAGGCAATTGTCGGAGATCAGGTCGGGAAGGCATCGCCTAGCGCAACCGTGAAACTGGCTGGTGTTATCAATAACTCCCGCAAGCATGTCAATGAGCTAACCGGCAAGAAGTTCTGGGTGCTCAACCTTGCTCTGCCGACTCCTATGGACGTACTTGTCCCCGGCGGCGACGAAGCTCCCCAGCCAGGCATGGTCGTTTCCGGTACTTTCTCACTGACCGGTGAGATCATTCCGCCTCAAGGTTGCGGAGGCGGCTGTGGCGATGGCGGCTGTGGTTGTGGCGACGGTGGCTGCGGCGGACACTAGTCCGCTGATTCCCCACCGCTTCCACTACCCCGCTAGTGCTCCTGCAGCAATAGCTACCAGTCACAGGGCTTCCAGCTCAATATCGCCGAGCGTGTGAATCACGCTCGGTCCGGTCAAGGTCGCCGAGAAGTCCCCATCCGCATTGCTGGCCTTGTGGACATCCACAGTCACCACACCGCCGGGCACCTTGACTGTCACAACCCCCTCAGTCCGGCCGGCATCGGCCAGCGCGGCAATAGCTGCCGCAACCGTACCGGTGCCACACGAGCGGGTCTCACCAACTCCACGTTCAATTACTCGCATGGACACCGAATCACAGGCATCCAGCGGGGTGACAATTTCCACATTGAGGCCGTTCGGGAACATGGCTTCGTCGGCACGCACTGGCTTCGCGACACTACCCGCCGCTTCCAATTCCAGCTCCGCCAGAGCGGCGGCATTTAGGCCAGGCATGACGCAGGCCAAATGCGGATTTCCCACGTCGACACCAATCCCGGCGAATTTCTGGGCATTGTTGCCCGAACCAATGAACGCAGTAGCGAGGCCGAGGACTTCCGGCTGGCCCATATCCACCCCAACGACCGCGTGCCTGCGGCTGTGCTCATCAATCGAAACAGCGCGCAGCCCTGCTCGAGTGCCCACCCGCAAAGTTCCGTCGACGACACTGTCCGGGCTGTGAATCGCGGCAATATAGTGTGCAAAGACGCGGACACCATTCCCGCACATCTCGGCAATAGAACCGTCACTATTGCGGTAGTCCATAAACCAATCGTCGGCTTTAACGCCCTCCGGCAATGCCGCCAAAACACCGGCATCGACGAGTTTCCCCGCACGGGCAACCCGCAGGACGCCGTCAGCGCCAAGACCTCGCTGTCGATCGCACACTGCTGCGACCAGTGATTCGGTCAAATCAATCGACACCAAATCATCTGGAAAAATCAAGAAATCGTTTTGCGTACCGTGGCCTTTGGCAAATGAAACCATGCCCTTGATGCTAGCGGGAGGTCCGAATCTCTTACAGACCAAGTGCGGAAAACGCCTGTCCCGGCACGTCACCGGCAGCGTCTAGCCACATGATCCGATGATCACGGTTGAACCAGGAGCGCTGACGTCGCACATACCTGCGCGTACCAGTAATCGTGCGTTCACAAGCCGTATCCAGGTCGTAAACCCCATCGAAGTAGTCCAGCACCTGCGCATAGCCGATCGCGCGACTAGCGGTCACACCTTCGCGCAACCCTTGCGCAATCAAACTCTCAGTTTCTTCCACCAGGCCAGCGGCAAACATGCCCCGCGTACGCTGTTCAATCCGCGGATTTAGCCATTCCGCCTGCGTGCGCAACCCCAATATGCGAGTGTTCCACCGCGGTGGCTTATCAATCGACGGCTTCGACGCTGCAAAAGGTTTACCTGTCAGCTCGATGACCTCCAAAGCCCGGACAGTGCGCCGCGGGTCGTTGGTCTCAATAATTGCCGCCGCATCCGGATCAATCTCTGCCAACCGATCGTGCAACGCCGCCGGACCAATCTCGTCTTGCACTGCCTCCCACTTCGCACGTACCTCAGGGTCCGTAGGTGGGAACTGCCAGTCGTCCACCAACGCCTGCACATACATCATCGACCCGCCGACAAGGATGGGGACTTTCCCCCGCGCGCGAATGGCCTCAACATCCGCGACCGCCTCACGCTGATACGTCGCCACACTCGCCGGCTGCGTCACGTTCAGCACATCGAGTTGGTGGTGCGGAATCCCCCGCCGCTGGTCCACCGACAGCTTCGCTGTTCCGATATCCATTCCTCGATAGAGCTGCATCGAATCAACATTGACGACCTCACCGCCAAGCTGCTCCGCAAGTACCAGCCCCAAATCCGACTTTCCCGACGCCGTCGGCCCTACCACCGCAATCGGCACCGGCAAGCTCTCACTCTCGAAAGCCGTCACTACCCAGTTCACACTCCTGCACAAAAACTAAAAACGCGCGCTCTTACTTCGCAACACACCGCCAGCTGGCCATGTGGTAGCCGATTCCATAAGGCGCCCCGTCATAGTAAGAACGCTTTACGACGGTCAATCCAGACCCCTTCCAGCTTTCAGCAGCTTTACTCAGCTGCTGCCATAACTCGGCTGCGTACGCGCCGGGAGCTGGAAACACAATATTTTCCACGTTAATACTTGAGCAGTCCTGACCAGCAATCAGACTGCACAGCGCATCAACCTCCGCTGCACCTTCAATTACGCCGACCGGGGAATCGTCCGCAAGGCCGAATGCGCCGTCGACAAGCACAAGCAGACGCGTGTGACCGGCAGCGAGTGCCTCAGCGATAGAGTCGAAGCACGTTGCCTGAATGACGCGGCCAGTGGGTCCTTCAGAATTCCGTCGCGCGTAGTCTTCGATAAGCCAGCGTCCCAGCAGCTCAGGTAATTCGGTTCCGCCTGACACCGTGACATCAACCCCATACGGAGAAAAACTGCCGGGTGCGCTGGTCTGGTGCGGGGACTTCGCCTGCATCCTGCCAGTGATAATAGCGACCGCGCCGGGCTCCCCGGGTTCGTCATCTGTCCACAGCGTCGCGACGGTTTCACGGGCATGACGGCGCAATTCCGTGGCGATAGGTGCAAAACCACCCAGCTCCTCGACGATGAGGAGCGCACGCGGAACGATAACAAGCCGAGGCAAACGCGAATTCACGTCCTCAACGCTACCGTGAGGGGCTAGTCGATGCCTTATTCCGGCGGTGTTACGCGCGCTGTGCCAAAATTTTTGGGATACTCGAGCACATACCGTAAGTGTTTGATGGCAGCCGTGTCGCGCGGCAGTTCTGCATGAAGATTGGAAGAGGTTTACCCACTATGACCGGTACCAGCAATTCCCCTAAGCCAGGTCCACGCCCGGGTCCACGTCCGGGACCTCGACCAGGCTCAATGCCGGCTCATCGTAAGGCCCCTGGAGCTACTCCAGCGCCTGCGGGGTCGGCCGCTGTGGCACATGCCGTCCACAATGATCCAAAGAAGTTTGGCCGCATTGACGAAGACGGCACTGTTTGGCTGGTCACCAGCGCCGGCGAACGCAATATTGGCTCCTGGCAGGCTGGCACCGTAGAAGAGGGTTATGCCCACTACGGCAAGCGCTACGAGGATCTGGCCACCGAGGTCGAGCTACTGGAATCTCGTGTAGTCTCCCACCCGCAGGAGGCAAAGACCATTTCTCACAACGCAGTTGAACTGCGTGAGAGCCTTGCCACCGCCACGGTCCTCGGCGATATCGATGCGCTGGATAAGCGCCTTGCAGAGGTCATTGCCACCTCCCACGTCGCAGAGGAAAAAGTCGCTCACGACAAGGCAGAGCGCCGTAAGAACGCCATCGCACGTAAGGAAGAGCTCGCCGCAGAGGCCGAAGAGCTCGCAGAGAACTCCACCGAGTGGAAGGTCGCCGGCGACCGTATCCGCGAGATTCTCACGGAGTGGAAGCAGATTCGCGGCATCGACCGCAAAACTGATGATCAGCTCTGGCGCCGTTACTCCCGCGCGCGTGATTCTTTCAACCGCCGCCGCGGTGCCCATTTTGCGGAACTGGACCGCAACCGTGCGGCTGCTCGCCGCGTTAAGGAGGACATCATTGAGCGAGCTGAGGCCCTGAAGACCTCCACTGATTGGGGTGGCACCGCTGCTGCCTTCCGTGACCTGATGGCTGAGTGGAAGGCCGCTGGTCGAGCCCCGCGCGAGGTCGATGACAAGCTGTGGGCGCAGTTCAAGGCCGCCCAGGATGAGTTCTTTGGTGCTCGCAACGCGGTCAACGAAGCTCGAGACAGGGAGTTCGAGGAAAACGCTGCGGCCAAGGACGCACTGCTGGCTGAATACGAAGACCGCATTGATCCGTCCAAGGGCCTCGATCACGCTCGCAACGAACTGCGTCAGTTGCAGGAGAAATGGGAGGCCATCGGCTTTGTGCCGCGTGGTCGTGTGCGTGAGTATGAAAACCGCATTGGCGCACTGGAAAAGCGCGTCTCCGATGCTGCCGATTCGCAGTGGCGCCGTACCGACCCCGAAGCACAGGCTCGCGTCCAGCAGTTCGCCGACCGCGCAGCGGAGTTTGAGCAGAAGGCCGCCGAACTCGAGGCGAAGGGCAAGGCTTCTCAGGCAGCCAAGGCTCGGGAGCAGGCCGAACAGTGGCGACAGTGGGCAGAGCAGGCCGCGGAGACTCTCAAGGAGCTCTAACAGAAGCTAGTTGTGTGTCGGGGAAGCATGTTCTCGCTCTCCGGCGTCCGCAACAGAATCCTGGCTCAGCTACGCGCTGGCAACGCGTCGATGGTTAAAAGTAAGGGGCTCTCTTCCGGAGTGGAAGAGAGCCCCTTACTTACTGCGCTAGTTAAAAAGTCTCACTACTCGTCGCTGACCTGTTCGTCCTGTTCGCCGGTCTGCTGAGAGACATTGTCCGCACTACTGCCCTGCTGGCCGCGATTGCGTCGGCGAGCACGTTCACGGCGGTCGTCGACGACCTCAACATCCGTTGTCGTATTCGGTGTCAGGCCCGCCCGCAGGTAAACCTGCTGCGCGCGCAGTACCGGATCGGTGTCAGCGTGCTTGCGACGTTTCGTCGCGATTGCGAGCTGCTCCTTACTACGTCGGAAAGCGATGAAAGTCACGGAGATGGCCAGTAGAAAACTGCAGAAAATACCGAGCATCAGGCCGAAAGAAATACCCTCGCCGGCCAGTTCCTGTGGACGAGACTGACGCATCCAGCCAGCGAAGACTGAGTAGACCATCTGAATACAGGCAAAAAACCAGGTGACGAATGCGAGAATCGTCGTCCGCGTAATCAGCGTGGCAATAGCTAGCAAGACACCTACCACCACGAGAATGGAGTAAATTCGCTCCGGTCGAGTCGTGAAGTACTGATGCGCAACATCCGTATCCAGCAACACATCAAAGCCCAAAACGACGCCAGAGTGCGGAAGGAAGAAACTCGTAATGAGGCCGATGACGGCAACCATCATCGGAATCACCGCACGGCCGAGATCCAGCTCGCCAGCGGCCTTGCGCTCCTGAACCCGCAACGCCTGCGCGGATTCCACCGACTGCTCGCTAGTGGATTCCATATCACTTTCCGGCGAAGCCTTGTCACTACTCACAGCCGCATCCCTCACTTACACTCGTTTTCTCCGGGCGCCCAATCTTTGGCAAGCCCAGACCAACTCCGATCGGCGCGGTCGTCGGAGTCTGGCCGACCTCTACATTATCCCCCGCCTTAGTGCGGCGGTGTGTGAGCACACCGGAGTCAGCAATGAGGAAGTGCGGTGCGGAGTCGGTCACGCGTACTGTCACGTAATCACCTGGGCGAATCTTGCGGTCGACGATGCCTGGTTCGCTTTCCGACGGGCTGAAGTGCACCAGGCGGCCATCCCGACTACGACCAGACATGCGATGAGTCTCCGCATTCTTACGGCCATCGGACTGGCTGACCAGCAGCTCGACTTCCCGGCCGACTAGCTTAGCGTTTTCTTCCTCGGAAATACGCTCCTGAAGCGCTAGCAGCCGACCATAGCGTTCCTTCACAACCTGTGGTGGAACCTGATCCGCCATGGTTGCCGCCGGAGTTCCCGGGCGGGGCGAGTATTGGAAGGTGAACGCCGAGCTAAAACGAGCCTTTTCCACCACGTCGAGAGTTTGCTGGAAGTCCTCTTCAGTCTCGCCTGGGAAACCGACAATAATGTCAGTGGTAATGGCGGCATCCGGCATTTTTTCCCTAACCTTCTCCAGAATTCCCAGGAATTTCTTGGTGCGGTAGGAACGGCGCATGTCTTTCAGCACTCGGTCGGAACCGGACTGTAGTGGCATGTGTAGCTGATGAACCACGTTCGGTGTCTCCGCCATGGCGTCGATGACATCATCGGTGAACTCAGCTGGGTGCGGAGACGTAAAGCGCACGCGCTCCAACCCCTCAATCTGGCCGCAGGCGCGCAGCAACTTGGAAAAAGCCGAGCGGTCGCGTTCCATGTCAGGGTCGGCGAAGTTAACACCATAGGCGTTGACATTCTGTCCAAGGAGGGTGACGTCAGTAACGCCCTGCTCCACGAGTGCCTGCACCTCAGCGAGAATCTCGCCTGGACGACGATCGCGTTCCTTACCACGCAAACTGGGGACGATGCAGAAGGTGCACGTGTTGTTGCAGCCTACGGAGATACTCACCCAACCTGCGTAAGTGGATTCACGCTTGGCCGGCAGCACCGAGGGAAATTCTTCCAGCGCGTCCTTAATCTCGACTTCAGCCCGGTCATTATGAGCGGCGCGTTCCAACAGTGCTGGCAACGAACCCAAGTTATGCGTACCGAAGACAACGTCCACCCATGGGGCCTTCTTTACGACGACGTCCTTATCCTTCTGGGCCAAGCAGCCACCGACGGCAATCTGCATGCCTGGGTGAGCATCCTTGACTGGTTTGAGCTGTCCCAACGTGCCATAAAGGCGATTGTCCGCATTCTCTCGAACGGCACAGGTGTTGAAAACGACCAGATCAGGATTATCGCCTTCTGCAGCCGCTACATAACCGTTTTCTTCCAGCAAGCCAGACAGTCGTTCCGAGTCATGGACGTTCATCTGACAACCGAACGTACGTACCTCATATGTGCGAGGCGAAGACTGCTGCTGAGAGTTCAAAGAAGGGGTAGTCACGGCAGTTTAGGTTAGCTGTTTATGGCCCATTTCCCCAATCAGCGACCCCTTTAAACCTGACGGGTCCGCAGCCGGCGTGCTAATCCGGCGTGCGGTGGCACCGGCGCTAATCTGTGTCCTCTTCGAGTTCCCGGTATCGCTCTTCTAACTGATCCCGAGCAATGCTCATGGACAATTCAGAGGGGAAACCACGCCGCGCCAGCACACCGACGACTTTGCGTAAATCCTTTTGCTTGGAGTTGAAGTCAGGTGCCACTGTTTTAATAGTGGCCGCTTTCTTCGCCGCTAGCTTCCGGGCGACTTCTTCTTCCGCGTTGTGCGTAATCTGCTCCAACGCATCTGCACGAAGTGAAACATCAATGCCCTTTTCCTGCAGCTCCCGGTTCAAAACCATCTTCGACTTGCCGCGACTGGCAAAGCGCTGCCGCACCCATTCGGATGCGAAAAGCTCGTCGTTGACCAATCCACTTCGGGTCAGGTCATCAACGACTTCTTCAATCATCGAGGTTGGAAACTCCTCGACTGCCTCGAGCCTTTCTACGAGTTCCTTGCGGGAACGCATTCGCTGATCGAGCAAGCGCAGTGCCTTAGCACGAATCGGGGCCTTGGATTCCTCACGACCCGCATCGTAGAGCGAACTACCGTCAGCTTCCGCAATTTGCTGAGCAAGCTTTTCGATAGTCTCCCGCACATCGCGGCCGTTACGATCCTCCACGGTCCTCACTTTTCGTGTGTCGCGGCACTACGCCTCGAGCTAGCTAGTCTTCCAAATCATCGAAGTCGATGTCCGGCACGACATCGACAGGGGCATCGATATCGGTCTCGTCCTCGACCTCCGCGAATTCCCCGACGCCGAGCTTCTTCTTGATCTTGACTTCGATTTCCTGGGCAATTTCTGGATTCTCGCGCAGGTGCATACGAGCCTTTTCCTTGCCCTGCCCCAACTGATCGCCCTCGTAGGTAAACCACGAACCGGACTTCTTGACAATGCCGTTATCAACGCCCATGTCAATCAACGAGCCCTCACGCGAAATGCCCTCGCCGTAGATGATGTCAAACTCTGCCTGCTTGAACGGCGGCGACACCTTGTTCTTGACTACCTTCAAGCGCGTGCGGTTACCCACCGCATCCTGGCCATCCTTCAACGTCTGAATTCGGCGTACGTCACAGCGAACGGAAGCGTAGAACTTCAGTGCTTTACCACCCGTGGTGGTCTCAGGAGAGCCGAACATGACGCCAATCTTTTCACGCAGCTGGTTAATGAAGATGGCAGTGGTACCGGTGTGGGACAGCGCACCCGTCATCTTGCGCAGCGCCTGACTCATCAACCGCGCCTGCAGACCAACGTGGGAATCGCCCATTTCACCGTCGATTTCAGCCTTCGGAGTCAACGCGGCCACCGAGTCAACCACAATGATGTCAATAGCACCGGAACGCACCAACATATCTGTGATCTCAAGTGCCTGCTCACCGGTATCTGGTTGGGATACCAGAAGGTTGTCCGTATCTACTCCAAGCTTGCGCGCATAAACCGGATCCAGCGCATGCTCCGCATCAATAAATGCGGCAATACCGCCCTGCCGCTGCGCCTCTGCAATAGCATGCAGTGCGACTGTGGTCTTACCCGAGGATTCTGGACCATAGATTTCTACGATACGACCACGCGGGAACCCGCCCAGGCCCAAGGCCACGTCGATAGCGATATTGCCGGAGGGAATAACCTGAATTGGAGGACGATTGTCGTCCCCCAGGCGCATAACTGCACCCTTACCAAAGTCCTTCTCAATATTCGCCAGAGCTACATCGAGCGCCTTCAGGCGATCATTGCCCTGGTTCGAAGCCGTAGCCTTCTTACGAGCCATAGTTCGTTGTTCTTCCTCATTGTCATTGTCGCGGTCATTGTCGCGTACGGTATCGGGTTCTGGAGCCGTACTCAGAGAATGTGTCTCCCGATTTTCATCCAAAACAGAAACTTCGCTCACACTTAATTAGGCGCGAAACTAGCCGTTCCGGTTCCAAATTGGTCCGCGACACCTCTACTGCCGGTTACACCCGGAAGTTATACCGAATCAGACGGATTGACTTCATCAGCACTTTCGATAATATGCGAAACCCTGTTCGAATGGCAACGACACGCAAGAGCCGTCGGCAAGCATTCACCGTCGTCTACGCCGGAACCTATTCGTCAGGACCGTACCAGCGGTCTTCGGGAATATCGTGTTCCCTACACAGCGCCCACCAGATATCCCGAGGTTCGACCCCGTCCTCGAGCAATTCCGCGGGAGTTTTTCCATATTCCATCAGTACGTGGGAATGCAACAGCCACGGGCCGTGCTGAGGCCCAAATTCGTGGTTGACGAAGTTGTGAAAATCGGCCAATCGCATGAGACCAACGTACAAGATACCTGTCACTGATACCTACCTGGCCACCCTCTTTTCATAACCTAATCCCCGCTCCCCTGCCTGAACAGTGCTCAACTCATGGGTTTAAGATGAGAGCTGTGAATAATTCCAAGGTGTATGACCTCACTCTTATCGCTGCTTTCGCAGCACTGATCATCGTGCTCGGCGGCATTGCCATTCCCGTTGGCGGCCTCGGCGTGCCAATCGTGCTACAGAACATGGGCATCGCACTGGCCGGGATGATTCTCGGATTCAAACGCGGTGGCCTCGCCACTACCCTGTTCCTGGCTGTTGGTCTCGTGGGCGTCCCAAACATGGCGGGCTGGAAACCACTTCTCGCCGCACTTCCCGGCCCTACCGTGGGCTACATTGTCGGCTACTTAATTGCAGGTTTCGCAATCGGCGCGATTGCCCAGCAAGCACCACGGGCGAAAGTTTCACGAATCAGCGTCTTCATCGGCGCGGGCCTCGTTGGAGTTCTACTACAGTACTTCTTCGGATCTGTCGGATTGGCTTGGCGTATGGGACTTAGCTTCACCGACGCACTGATTACGAACGTCCCGTTTATCCCAGGCGACGTGGCAAAGGTTGTCGTAGCCGCGCTTATTGCTACTGCAGTACTGCAGGCTTTCCCTGATTTGCTTCCCGACGCTGCCAACCGTAAGCAAAGTCGTTTGGTTAAGGAAGCAGCCACCTCGGGCAATTAACCCCACAGAATTAGAAAGGGTCTCGAGTCGCACTATGCCCACCATCGCTTTTGACCGCGCTTCCGCAACCTATTCGGGACGCCAGATACTGAAGCCGACCACGCTAACTCTCACAGAGAAGCGCATTGGCATTATCGGCGAAAACGGTGGCGGTAAGTCCACGCTGGTGCGACTCATTAACGGCCTGGGCCCGGTCACTGGTGGCACGGTCACGTATGAGGGCATGAATGTCGCAAAGCAGGCAAAGGCAATTCGCAAGAATGTCGGCTTCATCTTTTCTGATGCGGATAATCAAATTGTGATGCCTACAGTCGCAGAGGACATTGCCTTTTCACTACGCAAGCGAAAACTACCAAAGGATGAGCGCAACCAGCTGGTGCAGGAAGCCCTCGAGCGGTTTGGGCTTGCCGATCATGCTGACGCCTCGCCACACTTGCTCTCGGGTGGACAAAAACAGCTACTGGCGCTGGCGGCAGTGTTAATTCTTAATCCCACGACCATTATTGCCGATGAGCCCACTACGCTCCTCGACTTGCGCAATCGTCTCCACATTCGGAGTATTTTCGCCCAGCTTGAGCAGCAAATTATCGTGGTCACTCATGATCTGGATTTTCTTATGGACTTCGACCGAGTTATCCGTGTAAGCGCAGGAGAAATCGTCGACGACGGTGCGCCGAAGGAAGTTATTGACCGATACGTCAGCGATATGACTCGTGCGGAAGAAGGCCGCTCATGATTCATCCAGCCGATGTCCCGTTAGGGCTTTACCTAAACCATAAGTCGCCTGTGCACAGGCTCCCGACGGCCCCCAAACTCATCATTGTCATCGCATTTTTATTGCTCACCGGGATTCTCGTGGATACCTGGCTAGGCGGGGCGATTGCCCTGGCAATTGTCACCCTCGCTTATGCGGTGGCCAAGGTGCCACCAATGGTTGCTTTCCGACAGCTCCGTGGAGCCGTAGTCATTTTGGCGCTGCTTTCGCTTCTCCTGTGGTGGCGCGCCGGGGGTGAGCAAGCGCTGACGACCTTCCTCGCGCTTCTCGCCGCAATCGCAGCGGCAATATTGCTAACGCTGACGACCCGCGTCAGCGACATCATGGATACTTTGACCACTGCGATGCAGCCGTTCGCCCGTTTCGGCCTACCAGTCGACACCATCGCGCTCGCACTATCGCTGACGCTGCGTATGATTCCGCTTCAGGTTATGGCCGCTGCCGAGGTACTGGAGGCTCGAAAAGCACGAGGGGCTGCCGGCTCAATCATTGCCTTCGGCGTACCTGTGGTCATCCGAACCATTAATCGCTCGAAGGCAATGGGTGATTCGCTAATCGCACGTGGTGAAGGTGAGTAGGAGAATTAATTGCCCTCACGCAGCTGGCGCATGCGCTCAGCAACAGCAGGGTCAACGTTGGAGGCAGCGCTTCCCTCGATGGACTTCTGAGCCTCGCCACCAGAGAGCTCGTTGCCACCGTTCATTTCTGCGCGGATTTGCTCCAGGCGAGAGTGCCCAGCAAGCTGAACGCCTGCGGCCTCTACCTCAGCCATACGCCCCTGAACCGAGTTCTGAGCTAGCTCGGCCTGACCAAGAGCGTTAGCGTAACGACGCTCAATCTTGTCACGAACCTGATCCAGATTAGGTGTAGCCCCCGAAGAAATCTGATTCATCGACTGCAGGGACTCAGAGACTTTCTCCTGCATCTTTGCTTGCTCCAGCTGGCTGAGGAGCTTTGCGCGCTCCGCGACCTTCTGCTGCAGCTGCATGGAATTACGCTCGACGGCCTTCTTAGCCTGAGCCGCCTGCTGCAGCGACTGATCGTGCAGAGCCTTCAAATCTTCTACCGACTGCTCAGCAGTAACCAACTGAGCTGCGAAAGCCTCAGCTGCGTTCTCATACTCCGTAGCCTTGGCAGTATCCCCCTCAGCACGAGCCTTGTCAGCGAGCTGCAATGCCTGACGAGTGTTCCCCTGCAGCTTCTCAATCTCAGCGAGCTGACGGTTAAGGCGCATTTCCAGCTGGCGCTGATTACCAATCACCGCCGCTGCCTGCTGCGATAGTTCCTGGTGCTGCCGCTGGGCATCCTCGATAGCCTGCTGAATCTGCACCTTCGGATCAGCGTTTTCCTCAATCTTGGAATCAAAAGCGGCCATCAAGTAATTCCACAGCTTTACAAATGGATTAGCCATAGCGTCCCATACACCTTTCTTATTGCAACTACCTCAAAGCAGGTCTGTGCTTATCGCGCACCCAATCTTAACTAAAGCCGAGCGTCTTCGGGTGCTAAGTACCGGAGCAATGGAATGAAATTCCACCGCCGCAACCAATTTCTACATCGCTGCCAATTCTGGGCTCGCCGAATGCAGGGCCATCGCTGTGGCTGCTTCCATCATCAAATCCGACACCGTCACACCAAGCGCCGCGCATACCGACGCCAGCAGCTCAGATGAGACTTCTTTCCGTCCACGCTCAAGCTCAGACAAATAACCAGGGCTAATAGCCGCATTTTCAGAAAGCTCACGCAGCGTCTGTCCACTGCGCGAACGGATATCACGCAGCGTCTCCCCCAGTGCCTCTCGCAGGAGTGGCTCACGGGATTCTCCCCGTTCCGCCAAATCCTGTGCCGTTAACTTTGCAACCGATCCAGGCTGCTCCCCTACAGCCACCCGCGCCGACGGTGCTGTGGCATCCATGGAAGCTTCGAAAGCGGCAGCGCTATCTACCTCTGGGTAGCGAATGGTCATAAGTGCAGTATTGTTGGTCATCACTTTCTCTAACGCTTTAGAAGGCCGACCTGTTCCCAATTTTCAAAAATTCTACTCACCGTCGAGATTCTGCAACAACAGTTCTAACGCCAATACCACTGCTTGACGACGAATCTCCGCGCGCGACCCCTCTTTATTCACCGGCAACCTAACAGCAGTTACCCCATCAAGGTACGAAACTCCCGGCGGTTTCAGACCACACCAGACTTCACCTACTGGGTGCCCATCCTGCATCGCTGGACCAGCAACGCCAGTTAGCGAAATCCCCCAGTCCGCCACTGCTTTATTTGCCACTCCAAGTGCCATATACCGGGCCGTCAACTCGGACACGGGGCCATATGCGGCCAAAGCATCCTTTGGCACGTCGGCAAGCAACGCCTTCGTGTCAGTGGCGTAAGTGACCACGCCACCGCGGAGAACGGCGGAGGCTCCCGGTACGGAGGCAACTGTAGCGCAGAGAAGACCTGCGGTAAGTGATTCTGCGGCTGCAAAAGTCTCGCCACGAGCCGTAAGCGTTTGGACGAGTTGAAGCGAAACGCCATCGACACCGTCAGCGTTTTCGTCGCTCTGGGCGAGGCGTTCGACTGTGTTCACAGCTTTACCCTCCACTTAATTTCTCTACGAGACCTTTCGCGCATCCACAATGTACTGGATACCAGTACCGACGGTGACGACAATGGCGGCAACCATCACAATCCAGGACGGCCAGAACAACCAGTCCACTGGCATCAGGAAGAGCCCCACTGCTACAGACTGCAGGACCGTCTTTATCTTGCCGCCCCGAGAAGCCGGAACAACACGCCCCTGACGCAGGGCGAACATACGCCAGATGGTGATGCCACCTTCGCGAATCACGATGATGACAGTCACCCACCACGGCAGAATGTCGATGATGTTCATACCAATCAGCGCAGCCAGCATTAGAGCCTTATCGGCAATCGGATCGGCAATCTTGCCAAAGTCGGTAATGAGGTTACGGCTACGTGCGAGGTGCCCGTCCAACTTGTCAGTCGCCATCAGAAGCGCGAATACGACAAACGACCACCAGCGCCAATTGGTGGCTTCGCCGCCCTCCTGAAGAAGTACCCACAGGAACACCGGTACTCCGAGGATGCGAAGCACGGTCAGGAAATTGGGCAAGTTCCAGTTGGAAACACGGCTTGTATCAGCACTTGGAGCAGTCACAGTTGTTACCTTATCTCACAATCGTGTTCGATTAACGCCCAGGCTCGTTCTTACCGGTGTGTGAACCGTTAGTTTCGCTTCCGGCCGACGTTGACCCCTCACTGACAGAAGTAGAGGAGGCGTGAGAGCCGAGGCCATCGCGGCTTCCATCATCATCGTGGTGAACACGCGGAAGGGCAATCGCACCCATGTTTTCATCACGCTTGCTCTTGAGCCACGATGCCAGGACAGTCACCACCAGAACGATGACGATGACCGCCAGCGACGCCCAGGTCGATACTTCAGGCACCGACACGTTCTCACCGCTGTTGATAAACGGCAGGTTGTTTTCATGCAGTGCGTGCAACAGCAACTTCACACCAATAAAGGCCAGGATGACACCCAGGCCATAAGCCAGGTACACCAAGCGATCCAGCAGACCGTCGAGCAGGAAGTACATCTGTCGCAACCCCATGAGAGCAAGGGCATTTGCAGTAAAGACGATATATGCCTCATCCGTCAGGCCGTAGATAGCCGGGATAGAGTCAAACGCAAACATCACATCGATAAAACCGATGGACACCAGCGCGATGGCAAGTGGAGTCAAGTAACGCTTGCCGTTTTCCTTAACGGTCAGCTTGTCCTTGTTGTAATGGTCCGAAATTGGGACGATTCGACGCAGCCATTGAATCAGCTTCATATCCGACGGATCGGGTTCCGGCTTATCGACGGCTTCGTCGTACACCGTCTTGATAGCCGTGTAAATCAGGAAGATTGCAAACAGGTAGAAAACGTCAGACCACTTGGCAATAACTGCCGCACCAGCCCAAATGAACAGGCCTCTGAATACCAGCGCCATCGCAATACCGAACAGCAAAACCTTTTGTTGGTACTGGCGCGGAATCTTGAATGCGCCGATGATGAGTGCAAAGACAAATAGATTGTCTACGCTGAGCGCCTTTTCGGTGATATAGCCCGATAGAAACTCAATGCCTCGGTGGTGATCCCATAACAACCACACCATTCCGCCGAAAATTAATGCCAAGACTACGTAGAAAGCGGTCCAGATGCCGGCTTCCTTCATAGTTGGGTTATGCGGCGTGCGAACGTGTGCATAGAAGTCAAAGGCGATAAAACCCATGACGACCACAATGGTGATAATCCATACCAATGCGGGGACATGCATATTAAAAAAAGACCTCCGGTCGTGCGAACATGAACCGGAGGTCTCTCCTGCTTCTGCCATAGTGGCAAAAGTGACGGCACCGGGATTCGATGTGCGCAAGACGAGTCTGTGCGTCCAATCCGTGCTGACGATAACCGTCACGGGCTAGCGGAAAACATCCACTTTTACCGGGGATACTCCCCTCCACGTGTGCCGACTATACACGCAATCAGAAACGGCGGTAAGGCTGGGTCGTCCTACGCCATAGACTGATTCGGATCAGCGTCGACTACGTTTACTTCTTCCTTAGGAGCATCCTCCGGGTTTGCGCCCTTGATCATCCACTTAATGGTTTCGAGCTCCTCTGGTTTGACCAGCACCTCACGTGCCTTAGATCCCTCTGACGGTCCAACCACTCCGCGAGTTTCCATCAGATCCATCAGTCGACCGGCCTTGGCGAAACCGACTCGCATCTTGCGCTGCAACATCGAGGTCGATCCGTGCTGTGCGGTGACCACCAGCTCGACTGCCTGAAGCAAATCTTCCAGGTCATCTCCGATATCGGGGTCAATGTTGCGCTCAGCCTCAGCACTCTTATCCTCCGTGACACCCTCGGTGTAATCCGGCTCGGCCTGCGCCTTAGCTGCATCGACTACTGCCTGAATCTCTTCGTCTGTGACGAAGGCCCCCTGAAGACGTCGCGGCTTGCCTGCACCCTGTGGGATGAACAGGCCATCGCCCATACCAATGAGCTTTTCAGCACCGCCCTGGTCAAGAATGACGCGGGAGTCCGTGAGCGACGAGGTAGCGAATGCCAGTCTCGATGGCACGTTCGTCTTAATCAAGCCGGTGACCACATCCACAGACGGACGCTGCGTAGCCAGCACCAAGTGGATACCGGCAGCACGGGCCTTTTGCGTGATGCGCACAATCGCATCTTCGATATCGCGGGGTGCGGTCATCATCAGGTCTGCCAACTCGTCAACGACACAGACAATGTACGGGTACGGACGGTACTCGCGCTCCGAGCCAAGTGGGGTCGTAATCTCACCGGACTTGACCTTACGGTTGAAGTCCTTGATGTGACGGACGCGGGCGGCCTTCATGTCCATGTAGCGCTGTTCCATCTCTTCAACCAGCCACTGCAGAGCCGCCGCGGCCTTCTTCGGCTGAGTGATGATTGGCGTAATCAGGTGAGGAATCCCCTCATATGGAGTCAGCTCGACCATCTTCGGGTCCACCAGAATCAGGCGGACATCCTCCGGGGTCGCACGAGTCAGCAGCGAAACCAACATCGAATTTACGAACGCGGACTTACCCGAACCGGTCGAACCGGCAACGAGAAGGTGCGGCATTTTCTGGATGGAGTGCGAGATAAACTCGCCCTCAATATCCTTACCGAGACCGATCAGCATCGGGTCATCGTTCGCAACGGTCTTGGGCGCGTTGAGTACGTCGGCAAGCCGAACCATCTCACGGTCGTTGTTCGGCACCTCGATACCAACGGCCGACTTTCCCGGAATCGGAGTCAGTAAGCGGACATTGTCGGTCGCTACCGCGTAGGCAATGTTGGACTGCAGGTTCGTGATCTTCGAGACCTTCACGCCCGGGCCAAGCTCGACCTCGTAGCGAGTCACCGTCGGACCGCGAGAGAAACCAGTCACCGCAGCATCGACCTTGAATTCTGCGAATACTTCAGTAATCGCCTCAATCATGCGGTCGTTCGTCGCCGTACGTGTCTTGGGACGCTCACCTGGAATCAACAAATTAGTCGATGGCAGGTGGTAGTCAGATTCCGGCGTGCGTGCCGACGAACCGGAAGTACCCTCGGCATCCTTTTCCAATTCAGACTTCGGAGTTGTGGCCGGAATCTTAGAGGCATCGATACCAGAACGAGCGGCAATGGCATCCATTGTGCGGCGGGTAGCCTCAGACACTGCATCCCGCGAATCATCGACAGACGACTCGCCCTGCGGCGCGCTCGCCGGCTCTACGGCCTCAGGTTGAACAGCGGGCTGTTTCGGAGCTCGGGAATCGGAAACACAATTCCGTTCGCTGTTATTAGCTGCAGCAGCCTCCTGCGTCGGGTACTCGGAGTACTCGTCATAATCCTCGTCGACAGCGTGGTAGTTCGTGCCCCCGACAGCTGGAATAGTCGATTCTGTCTCAGCGGTGTCGCGATGTACTGCATCCGACTGAGCTTCCTCCACGTACTCAGCTGCCGGAAACGCCGGCTCCACTGGGGAAACTCGATTGGAGTGCGGTGCCCCATTCCGGACATCGAACACTGTGGTCTTTGCCGAATCGTAGTCGACATCCTCAACCTGACGGGCACGTCGCGGAGCCTGTCGGTTCCTCTGCGGCTCTTCGTCCAAAAGATCGTAGAGGTTACCGTCAGTATCCGGTTCGTCGTAAGGCGCGGGTTCGGGTGCGGATATACGGCTATCCGCGCCACGGCGGGACGCTCGGTAAGCAGGGCGACCGGTCGAACGAGACGAGGAATGTTGCGTGCGGCTGCTGTGGCTTGGGCGACGCTCAATTAGCTGCGTCGGCTGGTCAAAGTCCTCATCGGCATATGCGGTATCGGAATCCCAGCTCGCACGACGTTCCAGCATGTCATCGACATTGCCGTAGGGATCGTCCGATTCCGGCTCGTCGCCGGCACGACGCGAAGACCACTCGGAAAAGTTGAAGTATTCCTTAGTGGCATCGATAAGCTGGCGCACCGTCGCGCCAGAGAGCACCAGAGCGCCGTAAAAAACGATACCCAGCAACAAAACCACGGCGACCCACGAGGTAAACCCGGCTGCTAGCGGCGAACCGATATAACCACCAATTGCGCCACCAGCTGCACGTCGCCCCTGCCAGTCCGCAGGACGACCCGAGCCGATATGCACAATTGCGAGCAGCCCCACCACGATCAGCGAAGCTCCAGTGATGGTAGGTGTCAGACGTTCACGGCGCGGCATAGCATCCAGCATCATTAATACGGAAACAACACCGAGCAGCACCGGAAGTACAAAAGCGCCGATACCAATGAGCGTGCGCACTGCCGTTTCAATGAACTCCCCCACTGGCCCTGCCAGGTGGAACCATGTCGAGCCAGCGAGCACAATCGCCAACGCCAGCACGAGTAGTGCGAGGCCATCCTTCGATCCCGGTTCGCCACCCTCATCGAAGTCTGCGTCGAACTCGTCAGCTGGCACGGAGGCCGGTGCCGGCGGTTCAATTACATCGTCATAGCCGCTAGCTGCTTTACGACGCTTCCTACGGGGCTTCGTCGAAAAATCGGCGTCTCTTTCGCGCCGCGACATATTCTCCTCTTCGTTTCGCTTATTTTTGCGACCGCTGACCCGCCGGGCAAGACCGGCCACGCCGCGGGCAGTTTCAGTCCAGGCGCTGGCCAAGCTATTGGCCACGAACGACATGGCGCTAGGAGTGCGCTCGAATTCCTCCGTGGCGCTGTGCACGGGGTATCGCCGCGTGGCATCTGTCTCCGCAGAGCGGGAAGATCCACGACGATTGTCAGTTCTGGTTCGGCTGGTCGCAGACATGACCATTACCTTACAGCTAACACCGGATCGTTTTCACATTAGTCACACGCGTGTCATTGTTTAACAGGCGTGCTGTCGCGACCGTCCAGAACTGAGAACGTGATTTTAAAGACTGTTGCGCTTGATGCCCGATTCGTCACCGTCGATGGTGACGCGTACCTCGTCACGGCCATAGAGCCACAGCACCAGTTCCCCGACGCTTCCGCGGACAGTCACAACTGGAGCACCTTTAGCACTGTTGTCGATTAGGGTCACCGCAACTCCGTCGTCACGCATTAGCACCACGGTCGAGGTCGAACCGCGCAACATCATACGGCCGGCAGTAGTGACCAGACGCCACAGGTCCGACACTCCGGAGGGCGGCAGCTGACGAACGGTCCAGCCTTCCTGGGCACGACGGACATCCTCGTGATGGACGAAGTTCTCCGCAGCGTTGACGTAGCGGTCTGCCCAGTTCATTGGATTCCATCGCGGAGCACCACTACCCCACTTCCCCACCACTTCGACGTAGGGCATTCGATTGACCTCAGCGGTAACAGCATCGAGGCGGTCCGAAAGCGCCTTGACGAACATCCCGCCCGCGGCATCCAGACGGTTTTCACGAATGTACAGGTGGTTGGCAAGATCCCGGGTCGTCCACCCCTCGCACAAGGTCGGGGCGTCGGGGCCGACGCTGAGCAGTAGATTAGCTAGGTCTTCACGTTCCCGTTCAGCAAAAGTCATAGCTCCAGCCTAGACCAGGCACGGAGAAGCCCGCATCCACACGGTTGTAGGTGGATGCGGGCTCTTACGCTAAAAGACGCTCTAGAAATTTAGATACTTTCGCGCGACTCCTGGATTTCCTCATCGGTAACCTCTTCGGCTGCCTCAGAGGACATCGGCACGATTGTCGGAACAACCATCGGGCTGCGACGCCACTTCTGGTTAATGACACGCTCGGTGCGGCGACGAACTTCCTGAGCCATACGGTACGGGTTGTTCTCGCCACTGCCAGCCAGGTCAAAGAGAGTATCGTCAACGACCTGCTCGACGGTTTCGAGCACTTCCTTGGCGTCGTCCGAGTAACCGCGAGCCTGAGCCCGTGGCTTCTCCAACGGGCGGCCAGTGCGGTTATCAATGACGGCTGTGACGGTGATAAGACCACCTTCACGCATTTCAGCACGGTCTGCCAGCACGTCAGCGTCGACGTCACCCATGGTGACGCCATCGACGTAGAGGTTACCGACCGGAACCTGGCCAACTACACGAGCGCGGCCATCAACGAGGTCGACTACCACACCGTTCTGAGCCAGGACAACGTTCTCTGGCTTCACGCCAGTGGACACAGCCAGCTCCTTGTTGGCACGGAGGTGGCGCCACTCACCGTGAATCGGCATGACGTTCGACGGACGAGCTGCGTTGTAGAGGAACAGCAGCTCGCCGGCAAAGCCGTGACCGGAGGTGTGAACCTTCGCATCCTTACCGGTGATAACCGTGGCACCAATTTGGGCCAGCATGTTGATAACGCCGAAGACTGCCTCTTCGTTACCGGGTACCAGCGAAGAACTGAGGATAATCAGGTCGCCATCACGGACGGTGATCTGACGGTGCTCACGGCGGGCCATGCGAGACAGCGCAGCCATTGGCTCACCCTGCGTACCGGTAGTCACCAGCACGACCTTGTGGGGCGCCATGCGAGCGGCCTCGTTCATTTCCACAATGGTATTTTCCGGAGCGGTCAGCAGCCCCAATTCCTGCGCGATGCGCATGTTGCGAATCATAGAGCGACCGTTGAAGGCAACCTTGCGGCCAGCCTTAACAGCTGCGTCGATGACCGCCTGCACGCGGTAAACATTCGATGCGAAGGCCGCGACGATAACGCGCTGCTTGGCATCCATAATCAGACGGCGCAGAGTTGGAGCCAGCTCCGCCTCGGATCCCGAGAAGCCCGGAATCGTAGCGTTGGTGGACTCACACAAGAAGAGGTCGATTCCCTCATCACCGTAGCGGCTCAGCGCCGGCAGGTCAGTCGGCTTTCCGTCCGGCGGGGTCTGATCCATCTTCACGTCACCGGTGTGGACGACCATGCCGGCTCCGGTCTTAATGACGATGCCAAGGCACTCCGGAATCGAGTGGTTGACATTGAAGAAACGCAGATCGAACGGGCCACGCTGAATGTGGCTGGTGTCGTTGACCTCGATGACCTTCGGGCGCTGACGGTGTTCCTGTGTCTTGGCCTGAATCAGTGCCAGGGTAAAGCGAGAAGCAATAATCGGGATGTCCGCGCGCTGCTTGAGCAACCAAGGGATAGCACCGATGTGGTCCTCGTGACCGTGGGTGACCACGAGAGCTTCCACGCGATCCCACTTGTCTTCCATGTAGGAGAAGTCAGGCAGGATCAGGTCAACACCCGGCTCATCCGAGCTCGGGAACAGCACGCCGCAGTCGACGATGATCAGGCGGTTCTTGTACTCCAACACGGTCATATTGCGACCGATTTCGGAAATACCGCCCAGTGCAACCACGCGCAGGCCGTCCTTGGGGGCCTTCGGCGGTGCAGGAAGACGCTGGGTCAAGTCCGCACCCTGCATCGACTGGACTACGTTACGACGGTTGCCACCGCGTCCGCCACGGCCACCCCTCGAACTATTTCCGCGATTACCTCCACGGCCACCGCGACCACCGCGGGAACCGCGGTTGGAAGAATTCGAGGAACCTTGGGACTTCTTAGCGTTACCGGAGTTCTTACGCTCACCGGAACGCTGCGAGGACTTCGAGCCGTTGGATTTAGCTCCACCCTTGTCGGAACCCTTGGATGCAGAGTTATTGGACTGCTCTGCTGCAGCCACGTCGGACTCGGAAGGCGGACCAGCCTTACGAGTTACCTTGCGGGCGCGATTGCGTCCTTCAGCCACTACAGAACACCTGCCTTCCGCATAGCTTCTTCAAGCACCTCAAGCTGCTGGTCATTTGCTGCAATTTGCGGCAAGCGTGGATCTCCTATCTCAATGCCCTGCAGACGCAGAGCGGATTTAGCAAAACTTACACCGCCAAGTGCAGCCTGAGCGGCAAACAGCGGAGTCATCTTCGCGTGGGCAGCCTGCGCACCAGCAAGGTCTCCCTTGTCAAAGCAAGAGCGCACCTCAGCCAGCAGCTGCGGGGCTGCATGTCCAATAACGGAAATAAACCCGGTGGCGCCAATAGACAGCCACGGAAGGTTCAGCACATCGTCACCGGAGTACCACGCCAAATCAGTATTAGCGATAATGCCGGCGGCAGCTCCCAAATCCCCCTTGGCGTCCTTAACAGCCTGGATTCTCGGGTGCTCCGCCAACCGGTAAATGGTATCAACTTCAATCGGAATAACCGAACGCGGTGGAATGTCATACAGACACACCGGCGCCTCGGTTGCGTCAGCCACTGCCGTAAAGTGACGGTACAGCCCCTCCTGGGACGGCTTGGAGTAATACGGCGTGACGACGAGCAGCGCATCCGCGCCCGCCTCCACAGAAGCCTTTGCCAGCTCGATGGACCCGGCCGTGTCATTGGTGCCGGCACCGGCCACGAGCTTAACCTCGTCACCCATCTCTGCACGGACAGCTCGGAGAAGCTCAAGCTTTTCCTCAACCGTCGTAGTAGGCGACTCGCCGGTAGTACCGGCCAGAATGAGTGCATCGCAGCCACCGTCTACAAGATGACCAGCGAGCTGCACACCCGCCTTGACATCGAGGTTTCCGTCCTTATCAAAAGGGGTCACCATAGCTACGGCGACGGTGCCGAAAATGTCAGCACCGCGAGTTGACGCAATTCCTGTGCTCATTGTTGACTACCTTTTCTTAAAAATCTCAATCGACTATATCTTCACACTGTACGTGCGATTACCCCTCGAAGGCGTAAGGACTCGACGCGACGACCGACCCATCCTTCAGAGTGTTAATCTCAAAATCCCCAAAAGCAACAGGAGCACAGCGCTGCAGCTCCCGCAGGCAAGCCACTGCCAACTCCCGAATTTCAGCATCGGCATGCTCAGTCGCACGCATCGAAATGAAGTGGCGCCAAGACCGGAAATTACCAGTAACCACGATTCGAGTTTCGGTGGCATTGGGCAAAACCGCCCGGGCTGCCTGGCGTGCCTGCTTTCGCCGCAAGATAGCGTTGGGCTCGTCGGCCCACTTCTCTTCCAGTGCGTCTAATAACTCACCATAGGCGAAACGGGACTGATCAACCGCGCTTTCGAAAACTCGCAACAGATCCGGGTCCTCCGCAATTGCGGGAGGAACCACAACATTGTTGGAACTGGCCGGCACAAACCGCTGCGACAACTGCGAAAAGGAAAAGTGGCGGTGCCGTGTGAGTTCATGTGCACACGAGCGCGACAGCCCACGAACATAGATGCTTGCACTTGCGTGTTCAAAAAGTGAGGTGTGGCCTACCTCAAGCACATGTCGCAGATATCCCCTATTCGTCGCCGTTCGTGGATTGGGCTTGTCCCACGTTTCATAACAAGCCCTGCCGGAGAACTCAATCAATGCTTCCCCACCATCGGCATCGGTATCAAAGTCGATGTCCTCCGGCGGGAAGAAGTTGGTCGCGGCGATTAGCTGCGCCTTGAGAGTGACATTTTCAGACATTTTCAGTTAACTCCCGGCCATTAAAGTCCCAGGAACGGCTCCAGTCCCACAGTCAGGCCCGGAAAATCCTCAATCTTGCGCACACCCAGCAGAACGCCTGGTACGAAGCTGGTGCGCGAGTAGGAGTCCTGCTTGATGGTGAGCGACTGCCCTTCTGCACCAAAGATAACGGTCTCGTGAGCCACCGAACCGGTCATACGGACTGCGTGCACCGGAATGCCCTCGACCTCAGCACCGCGAGCACCATCGAGAGTTTGCTCAGTGGCGTCCGGCTGCTCCCCCATGCCGGCTTCCTTGCGAGCACGAGCAATAGCCTCAGCAGTGTGGATAGCGGTGCCCGAGGGGGCATCCTTCTTAAAAGGGTGGTGCATTTCGATAACTTCAGCGGAATCGAAGTACGGAGCGGCTAGCTCCGCCATCTTCATCGTCAGTACCGCGGAGATTGCGAAGTTCGGTGCAATAAGAACATTGGCCTCACCGGCGGCGTCGTCAAGCCAGCGCTGCACCTGATCGAGGCGCTCCTTGGTAAAACCCGTAGTACCCACGACGGCGTTGATGCCATTCTTAATGCAGAACTCAAGATTGCCCATCACAGCGTCGGGCTGAGTAAAGTCAACAATGGTCTGCACACCAGCGGTGACAAGTTCATTCAGGTCATCGCCAGAGTCGAGACCCGCTGCCAGCTCCAAATCGTCGGCGGCTTCGACTGCCTCGCAGATGGTGGACCCTACCTTGCCCTTGGCGCCAAGTACGCCGACCTTGATATTGCTCACAGCTATTGTCCTTTCCCAACGGGTTTATCTTTCTCCCTTACCTTAGAATGTGTTGGCCAACTTGTGTGCCAATGCCCCCGTCCGCTTTGCCTTTTTGTCGACTTACGACGGGGTTTTTGTTGCGCTAAGATTCCATATCTTCGACAATTACCTATTTCTGTACCGATATATAGAAAGAGACTTCAATTGGTTTCTGAATCTGAAGATTCCGAACTCAGCCCAAGTTCGGAGGCACCACAGGCCGATGCGCCCAAAAGTGCTTATATGGCCATTTACGTGCTACTAGCTGCGGCATTCATGGCTATCTTGAACGAGACGGTCATGAGCGTCGCAATTCCCGTCGTCAAGGCGGACCTCGGAATCAGCGCAGCTACCGCAGGCTGGCTGACAACATCGTTCCTACTGACCATGGCAGTTGTCATTCCGGTCACTGGATTTCTCATTTCGGCAGTGCCGTTCCGCATTCTTTTCGCGGTCAGTCAAGGACTATTCGTCGTGGGCACTCTCATCGGTGCTTTCGCGCCAAACTTCGCGATCGTTCTGCTCGCACGCATTGTCCAAGCGTCCGGTACCGCAGTGCTGCTGCCGCTGCTGATGACCACGGTGCTCAACGTAGTACCGGAGCATGAGCGCGGGCGCATGATGGGACGAATGAGCGTGGTCATCGCTGTCGCGCCTGCTATCGGACCGACCATCTCCGGTCTCATTCTGGAGATTGCCAATAACAATTGGCATGCGCTTTTCGACACGATGTTGCCGCTCGGCCTAATTGTGCTGGTAGTGGGCGTCATCCTCGTTCCCAATATTGAGGAAAACTCCGCGAAGCCCATCGATATCCTCTCGGTGTTCCTCAGTGCCGGCGCATTCGGCCCGCTGGTGTACGCGCTGAGCCGCGTAGGCGCAGAGTTTTCGCTTATCGACGGAATCCTGTGCGCAGTCGGCATCGTGCTGTTGGTGTTCTTCATCATGCGCCAGCGCCGTTTGGCACCGCACAACCGAGCTCTGCTGGATCTTCGAACCTTCCGCACAAAGAGCTTTAGGCTGTCCACAATCATTCTGACCATTGGTTTCATGCTGATGTTCGGTGTGATCATCATTTTGCCGCTCTACCTCAATCTGCGAGGTGTCGACGTCAAGACTATTGGTTTGATTGTGATGCCTGGTCCACTGGTTATGGGTCTGATGGGACCGGCTGTCGGCCGGCTCTTTGACAGCTATGGTCCGCGCCCACTGGCAATTCCCGGCTCCATTGTCCTTGCCCTCGGTCTTTTCGGGCTCGGCTTCATCTCAGCATCGACTCCGCTATGGTGGATTGTCGCCTGCCACATCGTCCTTGAGATTGGCCTGGGGCTGCTGTTTACTCCGCTGTTCACATTCGGTCTTGGTGATCTTCCGAAGCGCCTCTACCCGGATGGCTCAGCAATCATGAACACGCTACAGCAGGTTGCCGGCGCTGTCGGTACCGCACTGTTTGTGGCGCTGTCAGCTGTTATTGCCACTGGCCTGTCCGGCACTGGTGCAGCAGCTCCTGCCGCCGACGACTTGATTCGTGGCTATAGCATTGCGATGTTTACCGCCGCGGGATTTGCCGTGGTGCTAATCTTCCTCACCACGCTGCTCAAGCCGCAGCGGAAGAAGATTGCATTACAGTAGCCCCCCCCAAGACCGGGGGGGGAATACCGCCTAAACTAGGCGGCTTGCTCCCGGCCCGGGATTTCCAACGAAAAACTCCGGTTCCGGCATTCCTCTGTCACGGAAGGCCGACGCAACTGCATTCGCTGCAGCACTGACACGGTCGTGTGGCAGCAGCGCAATGGCACTGCCGCCAAAGCCACCGCCAGTCATTCGGGCACCAAGCGCCCCCTGCTCAAGCGCTACGTCCACAGCAAGATCCAGCTCTGGACAGGAAACTTCGTAGTCATTCCTCAGCGAAAGATGGCTTACCACCATCAACGTGCCAAAGGCCTCGAAGTCCCCCTCGGAAAGCTTTTCAATCGCCTGTGCCGTCCGGTCAATTTCGGTAACAACGTGACGTACTCGGCGCGCCACGGTATCAACCCATTGATCCCTATCTGCCTCAGCTGGGACGTTCTCCTTCGCCCAATTGATAGCAGCACCAACTGCATCATCCAGACCGCGGAAATCAGATACCCCAAGACCATTTGTCACGGCATCGATGATTCCGCGACGCGTCGCATACTGACCATCCGAGAGACTATGCCGAACGTTGGTGTTGATTACCAAAACCTCTAGGTCCTCGTCTGCGAAAGCAGCCTTTACAAGCTGGTCAGAACTCTTCGCAAAATCAATGACCAGTGCGTGGTTTTCCTTGCCCTTGATGGAAATACGCTGATCCAGACCGCCGGTAGAGGCACCAATGACCTCATTTTCTGCGCGGATAGCCGCCTCAACAATTCCCTGCTGCTCTTCATCGTTTGGTGCGCGCCCGTGGACGAGCTCAAAGGCTGCAACGCCGACAGAACACTCCAGAGCGGCGGAGCTGGAGAGCCCGGAACCGATCGGAACATCGGAGGAAATCGCAATGTCAAGGCTTGGACAATCCGCGGGCAACAGCCCTGCCTCACGCATAGCCCAGATAGTGCCAACTGCGTATCCCGTCCAATTTGCAGGAGAGTTCGGACCGACATCGGACATTGCGATAGCAACCGGCTTGTCACCGTCTGCGGCGTCGTCCTTGTCCATCAAGTCCGAAACAACTCGCACTGTCCACGAGTCACCAGCAGCCTGGGCACCCACCGCTGCGAAAGTACTCTGTGCCAACGCGAATGGCAGACAGATACCACCGGCATAATCGACATGCTCGCCAATCAGGTTGACTCTGCCTGGGGCGCGGAAGACGCCCTGTGGTTCCGAACCGAAACTGCGGCGGAATTGCTCAGTTACGTCAGATACCGCCTGTTTATGGGAGCGAGTGGGAAGCCAGCGAGTCTGGCCAACTTCCCGGAAGCGGTCAGCGATTGCCTCCGGGGTCGTGTCCGAAATCCAGGCTCCTTGCCCGGACTCTGAACCCGCGAGGAACTTCATGCGTCCTGCAGAGCGCATCATGGAATAGAGCTGCAGGTGGAGGCGGCCAAACTGGTGATCCTCGCCTACCGGAGCTTGGTTCCATGCTGCGATGTACGGCGTTTTGTCGATGCCGGGGAAGAATCGGTCAATACGTCGCAGCAGGTCAAGGTACATTGCTGTCAGTTCGTCCTTCTCCGCATCGGTCAGCTCCTGAAAACTACCGACAGCGCGGTTAGCCATAATCATGACTTCGACTGGCCACTTAGCTGCAGCTGGGACGAATGCGGTGAAGTACTCCCCTTCTGCGATGATCCGTCGACCTGAAGCCTTTTCGGCCTCCAGGACATCCTCAAAGAGGTCACGACCGGTGGTTTCGAAGTGGGCTTTCGCGCGTGAAACAATGGCTGCCGCACGTGGGGGCAGATACGGGTACGAGTAAATCTGCCCATGAGGATGCTGCAGCGTTACCCCAATTTCCTTGCCCCTGTTTTCAAAGGGGAACACCAACCTCACACCTTCGAGCTTGCTGAGTTCCGCAGTGCGGTGCGCCCACGCTTCAATAACGGTGCGAGCACGAGTAAAGGTCAGATCCCGGAAGGAGTCCGAAACATTCGGGGTAAAGCAGACAACCTCGCACCGAGCCAAGGCCGGCTTCCGCGGGAAAATCTCGGCGCCGTCGACAGTTTGGGCAAAGTCATCCGGAACTTCCATGTGCATGGAAAGCGAAGGGAAGCGGTTTTCAAAAACCACCACGTCGTAGTCACTGGCAGGCACCTCTGTGGGAAGTTGTTCCGGCAGCGTCGGAGCTAGTGGGTTCTCACCAGCAGGAGGCATAAAGGTGCGGTTCATGCGGTGCGCCGCGTAGCAGTACCAATCACCTGTCAGCGGATCTTGGCGCAGCTCCGACTCCGTAATCGCCTGTGGCAAATCACGTTCGTCGGTTAACTTTCGAGTCTTTTTGCCCGAGACATAGTCCGGTTCATCGTCGAAGTAGATTAGCTCGCGACCGTCGGCAAGCGTAGTGCGCGTTACCGAAAAAGCGTGAGAAGGCTGGTCATCGGTTGTCATTTTTACTCCTTATGATTCTTCGACAACCGTTGGGCGCAGTTTTGCCCAGGCATAGAAAACGATTGCAAAGAGAAGCAGGGCTATGCCGCTGTACAGGTTATACATCGGCTCTTTGGCAACACTGGTCTCCGGGTTAACTCCAGGATCGAGGAACAGCCACGACAGCAGCAAAATGATGCCGTAAAGACCAAGCAGCGCCCCAATGACATTGCGAATGTCAAAGGCACCTGCTTTCTTATTACCGGTGCTGATAGTCGCTTCTACAGTTGAATTGTTGTGTGTCCGTGACATGATTTCTCACTAGCTCCTATGCGAAAACGATGTTAAGAACTACGGCCATCACCAGGCACAAAATACCCAGCGGAACAGTTCGCTGTAACAATGGCAGCTCTGCCTCAGCAGCGTCTGTGAAGTGAGCCTTCGGCGTGACGGACTTGACGAAGCCCACCAGCTCCTCATCGGGTTTCGGCGTTGTCATGAGCGAAACGACCACAGCCACCACAATATCGACGACGAATGCCACGGAGGCGGCAGCGAACGCAGTGCCTTGCCCCGGCAGCTCAAAGATGGTTGCGCTTGCCGACGTGAACTCGGAGATGTACCAGTACAAAATCGCAGCACCCGTTCCTGCGAGCAGAGACGTCCAACCTGCTGTCGGCGTCATGCGCTTCCAGAACATACCGATAAGGAAGGTAGCGAACAACGGTGCGTTGAAGAAGCCGAATAGCGTCTGCAGGTAGTCCATGACGTTGCCGAAATTATCGGCAATCAATGCGGTGAACACTGCGATGCCGGTCGCGCCAATGGTAGCGATACGACCAACCTTGAGGTAGTAATCATCTGCTCGATTTTTGACGACGTAGGTCTGCCAAATGTCGTAGCTAAAGACTGTGTTGAACGCGGAGATATTCGCCGCCATACCTGCCATAAAGGCTGCTAGTAGCCCTGCAATAGCGATGCCCAGCAGGCCGTTGGGAAGCAAATCTCTCATTAGGTACAGAATTGCGTCGTTAGGCTTGGCAGTCTGATCCATGATGGGTGCGACAGTCGCGCCGGCGATCATGCCCGGCAGCACCACGATGAACGGAATGAACATCTTTGGAAACGCGCCGATAATTGGAGTCTTGCGTGCGGCCGACAGCGAATCGGCTGCCATGGATCGCTGAACCTCCACGAAGTTCGTTGTCCAATAGCCAAAGGACAGCACGAATCCCAAACCGAATACCAATCCGATGACTGAAACTACCGGGTTGTCAAAACCAGAAATATCCGTGCCCGGCCAGGTGTGGAAGTGCGATTCAGTGGCAACTTTTTCCTTAAGCCCCGACCAGCCGCCGACGCTGTGCAGACCGATTAGAGTCAGTGGCATTAGAGCTGCGACAATCACGAAGAACTGAAGTACCTCGTTGTAAATCGCTGCGGACAGTCCGCCCAACGTGATGTAGGACAGCACAATGACTGCAGCGACGACCAATGTCAGCCACAGTGGCCAGCCGAGTAGCGCATTGACCACTTTGGCCAGCAGCAAAAGGTTGATACCCGCGATGAGCAGCTGCGCGACGGCGAATGAAATCGCGTTGACAAGGTGCGCTCCGGGACCAAAACGACGCAGCATGAATTCTGGTACTGAGCGAACCTTGGAGCCATAGTAAAAGGGCATCATGACAATGCCCAGGAACACCATGGCGGGAACCGCACCAATCCAGAAGTAGTGCATGGTCTGGAAACCGTATTCCACACCATTTGCGGACATACCGACGATTTCCACTGCGCCTAGGTTGGCTGAGACGAACGCCAACCCTGTCACCCAAGCCGGCAGTGAGCGCCCAGAGAGGAAGAAGTCAATGGAGCTGGACACTTTGGCTCGTGCAGCCCAGCCAATGCCTAGGACGAATAGGAAGTATAGGGCAACAATGGAGTAATCCACCCATGATGCCTCGAGCCGTAGGGCTGATTGCGCCACTATCACGACGGCCTCCTCACAATTAGGGAGTCAAAACGTATTCAGGAAATGCACGAATTGGGATTTCTTTTTCTCGGCACCTGGCTGGTGCACGCCCATCAAGGCCGTGAAAGTGGCTCGACCTACCCCGAAGTGTGGGGCCAGATAGCCACTATCCGGAACAAAAGGAAGACCTATTCTTTTACATTCGTCCCCAAGTGTATTTTCCATTCTTAATTCCAGGTGAATTAATTAAGAAGGTTTTAACCCGATTGAGGGGGCTGCACTCTTCTGCGCTGGGAAAACTATTTTCCGCCCGTTTCCGCGCGCAGTCCCATGGCAAGAGTTGTTGTCTCTCCAGCCTGAACTCGCAGCAAACCGGTACCGGAGCGTAGCGCATCCGGCGGACATGTCATTGGCTCCACCGCAATCGCATTCCCGTGCCCAGGAAATCCTTCTCGTCGTCCAGCGTCGGCAACATAGACCTGGAAGAAGCGGAATTCATCATCGGCCCAGAGCACAGCACCCTTGCCATTTGGTCCAACCAAATGTGCTTCACGACGGCACGGTGAGTGACTCCCCGCTGCCTCCGCGGCAGCAAAGAAGCAGTGATCCAGCCACAGTCCATCCAGGGATACCCCCTCTCGAAGGCTGGGAACCACTGTCTCCGCTGGCACCGCTGGGCCGGCGGGCAAGTTTCGAATTGGCTCCAGTGGCAGGTTGTTATCAACGGGCAACCGTAGTGTGCAACTGCCGAAGTCAGCGCCCAACGCGCTTAAATAGGGATGCCAGCCCAGACCAAACGGGCACTCCCTATCGCTGCGATTATGCACTGTGAACTCCGCCGATAGGCCATCTGCAGACGTGACTTGCCAGCGCACGGTCATACCGAGTTCCCAAGGCCAGCCCGGTTGCGGCTCAACTTCCACGCCCAAGGTGACGCTGCTGTCATCAGAATCGACCACAGACCAAACGCGATCTGCAACAAATCCGTGAATAGCATTCGCCCGGGACGGCTCCGAAATATCTAGTCGATGGACTTCCCCATCAAAGATGAATACTCCGTCAGCGACCCTGTTCGGCCACGGAGCCAGGAGCGTACCTGCGGACAACGGTGGATTGAACCCTTTGGGATAGTCAGTCAGCAGTGGCAGGCCACAGTACTCCAGTGATCTCGGTCCACCACCGAACTGGGAAATACTTGCGACATAGCCACCGGCCGCAATGTCGATGAATTCATGATCGTGCGCGACAAGTTGCATGCGCAAATTACCTTCCACGTGGGTTCGAAAATTAATCCCTTCGAAACCCGAGATTAACCCAAAACAAAAGCGCGGTTAGGTCAATTTGTGACCTAACCGCGCCATCGCTACACGCGTTGTTGGAGGCTACCTAAAGCACATCCTCCGTCGCCAAGCATTAATCGTCTTCGACCGGAACCAGCGAGATCTTGCCGCGGTTGTCGATATCAGCGATTTCGACCTGAATCTTGTCGCCGACATTGATGACATCCTCGACCTTCTCGATGCGCTTGTCGCCACCGAGCTTGGAGATGTGGATCAGACCGTCACGGCCCGGAGTCAGGGAGACAAAAGCACCGAAAGCGACAGTCTTCACGACAGTGCCCAGGTAGCGTTCGCCGACCTTCGGCAGCTGCGGGTTAGCAATGGCATTAATCTGCTCGATTGCAGCGTCCGCGGCCTTACCGGAAGTTGCCGAGACAAATACGGTGCCGTCGTCCTCGATAGAGATATCAGCACCGGTTTCCTCGGTGATGCCGTTGATGGTCTTGCCCTTCGGACCGATGAGCTCACCGATCTTCGAAGCCGGAACCTTAACGGTGGTGATCTTCGGAGCGAGACCACTCATCTCGTCCGGAGACTCGATGACCTCAGCCATGGTGGACAGGATGGCCAGACGTGCATCACGAGCCTGGGACAGAGCATCGGCCAGAACCTTCGACGGAATACCGTCGAGCTTGGTGTCCAGCTGCAGTGCGGTAATGAAGTCCGCAGTACCAGCGACCTTGAAGTCCATGTCACCGAATGCGTCTTCGGCACCGAGAATATCGGTCAGTGCGACGAAGCGGTTCTCACCGTCAACCTCGCCGGAAACCAGGCCCATGGCGATACCGGCAACCGGAGCCTTCAGCGGCACACCGGCGTTGTACAGCGACAGAGTCGAAGCACAGACCGAGCCCATGGAGGTCGAACCATTGGATCCAAGAGCCTCGGAGACCTGGCGAATGGTGTACGGGAATTCCTCGCGGGACGGCACGACCGGCAGCAGAGCGCGCTCAGCCAGTGCCCCGTGACCAATCTCGCGGCGCTTCGGAGAGCCAACACGACCGGTCTCGCCGGTGGAGTACGGCGGGAAGTTGTAGTGGTGGATGTAGCGCTTGGAGGTAACAGGAGTCAGCGAGTCAATCTGCTGCTCCATCTTCAGCATATCCAAAGTGGTGACACCCAGAATCTGGGTCTCGCCGCGCTCAAACAGCGAAGAGCCGTGGGCACGCGGAATCAGACCGACCTCAACGCCCAGGTCACGAATGTCGGTGACACCGCGACCATCGATGCGGAAGCCCTCAGCCAGAATCTTCTCACGGACAATCTGCTTCATCACTGCGTTGTATGCAGCGCGAATCTGCTTAGATGCAGCTTGCTCGTCGACATCATCGGATACGAAGCGCTCCAGCAGCTGCCCCTCGACGTCCTCCATGTACTCATTGGTGGCGTCATCTCGTTCCTGCTTACCCGGAATGGTGAGCAGCTTGGCCAGCTTCTTAGCGGACTTCTTCTCGACTGCGTTAAAAATCTCATCGCTGTATGCCGGGAACAGCGGGAACTCCTGCGTTTCCTTCGCTGCGCGCTCAGCCAGACCCTTCTGTGCCTCACACAGAACCTTGATGTGCGGCTTTGCTGCCTCGAGGCCAGCGGCGACGATGTCCTCGGTCGGCGCCGGTGCACCGTCAGCAATACGCTTGACGACGGTCTCCCCTGCTCCGGCCTCCACCATCATGATGGCGACATCTTCGACGTTCTTGCCGCGACGCTTGCGGGTGACGATACGGCCAGCGACGACCATCTCGAACAGAGCCTGCTCGTGCTGCTCCTCGGTCGGGAAAGCGACCCATGCACCCTCTGGGTGCTTGTCATCAGCAACAAGCGCGATGCGGACGCCACCGACAGCGCCGGAGACCGGCAGCCCGGAAAGCTGAGTTGCAGCTGACGCGCCGTTGATTGCGACAACGTCGTAACGGTCCTTCGGATCCCAGGACATGACGGTGACAACAACCTGTACCTCGTTGCGCAGGCCCTTGACGAAGGTCGGACGCAGCGGACGGTCAATCAGACGACATGCCAGGATGGCATCGGTAGACGGGCGGCCCTCACGGCGGAAGAACGAACCCGGAATCTTGCCCGCAGCGTACATACGCTCTTCAACGTCGACGGTCAGCGGGAAGAAATCAAAGCCCTCGCGGGGCTGGTTGGAAGCGGTGACGGTGGACAGGAGCATGGTCTCCTCGTCCAAGTAGGTGGTCACCGAACCATCGGCCTGACGAGCCAGCTGGCCCGTTTCAAAGCGAATGGTGCGGGTGCCGAAATCACCATTGTCGATGGTGGCAACGGCCTCGGTAATACCGAAATCCTCATCAAAGAAAAATTCAACAGCCTTGCTGTTGGCCATAGGTTTCTTACTCCTAGAAATAGCGGCGATCATCGATGTCGCCTGTAAAAGATCGAATGAACTTCGTTTGCGTCACGCATTCTACCAGCTAACGCGGAAAGTTCTCGTATTGGACGGATCGGAGATCTCTCACTGCATCTGGGTTCTTGCACCTACGCGGGGTTCTAGGAGTTTGCGGGGCGGGGGCACTTATCGATGACTTTTCTTGACTCATCGATGGTTTACCGTGTCTTATCGACGAATTACCGTGTCTTATCGATGGGGCCCCGGCACTTATGCGCACGCCTTCGATCAGCCCCTCCACATGTCGATGAGGGATTCACTTGTGGCCACGCTACAGCGCATCGATGAGTGAATACCACAACGACAAGTGATCAAAAAAAGACCCGCCGTGAGCTTCCATCCAATGGAAACCCAAACGGCGAGTCTAAAAAGCTTAAAAGCCTTGAATTAACAGAGCAACTTACACCAATGAAGCTCTGACAAACAAGACATTAGGGAGAACCTTAGCGACGCAGACCCAGGCGCTCGATCAGCTTACGGTAGCGCTCAACGTCGTTGTCCTGCAGGTACTGCAGCAGGCCCTTGCGGCGACCGACCAGCAGCAGCAGACCACGACGGGAGTGGTGATCGTGCTTGTGGAACTTCAGGTGCTCGGTCAGCTGACGAATACGTGCGGTCAGCAGTGCAACCTGAGCCTCCGGGGAACCGGTGTCGGTCTCGTGCAGGCCGAACTCCTTGAGAATCTCAGCCTTTTCTGCAGTGTTCAAAGCCATGTAAATCTAACTCCTTGAATCAAATTATGGTCGTTTTTTCAGTCCACATTCTCGGCTTTCCCGGAACCAAACAGCGTCTGGCAACTGGTTCCTCGCAACTGCTTGTGGACCGCAGTCACAGCCGACGTTTTACTTTAACAGCTAATCGGTCTTAGCCAAAATGGCTTCGGTGTCTGCCACGTCCTGGTTCATCCGGTCAATGAGCTCCTCGACCGAGTCGAACTTCTCCATGCCGCGAATCCGGTCGACAAACTCAACCTGCCCGGCGGTGCCGTAGAGGTCCGCATGACGGTCAATCACGTAGGCCTCGACCGTTCGATCAGTGTCTCCAAAGGTCACATTAGTGCCCACCGACACGGCCGCTGGGTAGCGCACCCCAAACTCGATATCGCCCTTCGGGTCCGGCTCCGGGCGGGCTGCCGTCGGCTGAACCGTGAACCATGCCGCGTAGACACCATCAGCCGGGATTGCCAGGCCCTCAGCGAAGTCAATATTGGCGGTCGGAAAGCCCAGCTGCGCTCCTCCACGCCCCTGACCTGGAATAACATCACCATCGACACGGTAGAAGTACCCGAGACACGAGGCGGCTGCGGACACCGCACCGTCGGCAAGCAAACCGCGAATACGTGTCGACGAAACACGTTCGGTCGAGTCCGCGGCAGTGACGTCGAGAAGGTCGACGATGGTGACGTCGACCCCACACTTACAGCCGTGCTCCGGCATAGTCTCGGCGGTACCTGCGGCCTTCTGCCCATAGGTGAAGTTCTGGCCAACGAAGACGGCCTGTGCATTCAGCTTGTCGCGGACAACGGTGCGTACAAAGTCTTCTGCGGGGATGCTGGAGAAGTTCTTGTCGAAAGGCACGACAAGCATGGCATCGATTCCCTCCGCTTCTGCCAGCTCGGCGCGACGGGACACGGTGGACAGTGCCGGCGGCACCTTATCCGGGGCAAACAGCGCTACGGGATTGGGATCGAAAGTCATCAACAGCGACTTCACGCCACGAGCGCGAGCGTCACTGACCGCAGCAGCTATCAGGCGCTTATGCCCAAGATGAATACCATCGAACACTCCGATGGTTACGACCGTGTCCCCCAGGTCTTCGGGTGCATTGTCCAAGCCATACCAAATCTCCACAAAGAGCCAGTGTAACTGGTCACCGTTTAACACACCGCATATAGCGCAACATAGGATTGCGTCTATGACCGACTTCGATCCGATTGCAGACTCCGGCATTGTTATCGTCGACAAGCCCCAAGGCTGGACAAGCCACGATGTAGTGGGCAAACTCCGTCGCATCTTCCGCACCAAGAAGGTCGGCCACTCCGGTACCCTCGACCCAATGGCCACCGGTGTGCTCGTCCTCGGCATCGGCCGCGGCACCCGTTTCCTGCCACATGTCCACGCCGACACGAAGTCCTACCAAGCCACCATTCGACTCGGCGCTGCCACGCTTACCGACGACGCCGAGGGCGAGTTGCTCTCCGAATCCTCGGCGGCATCGGTGACTGATGAAATGGTTCGAGCGGAAATTGCGAAGTTCACCGGCACAATCATGCAAAAACCCGCGGCGGTATCAGCGGTGAAGATTGACGGTGTCCGCGCCTACGAGCGCATCCGCCGTGGTGAGAAGGTCGATATCCCTGCGCGCCCAGTGACAATCACCCGCTATGAGGTTCTGGACATCCGCCACGACTCCGATCCTTCGCGCCCCGGGGAGTGCATCGATATCGACGTGGAGGTCGACTGCTCTGCCGGCACTTTCATCCGCGCCCTAGCTCGTGACTTGGGGGATGCACTGAGAGTCGGTGGTCATCTCACTGCTCTGCGGCGTACTGCCGCCGGCGTTTTCACTATTGATGAGGCGTTGACTATCGACGAGCTCACGGCGAAGGCCGAGCAGTTCGACACCGCCCATCCAGAAATTGCGGAGATGCGACGCCCAGTCCCGGAGCGCGCCGCTTCCTTGCTGCCGATGAGTCTGGACGAGGCCTGCCTGCGTTGCTTTGATACCCGCGAAATTACTGAACAGCAGGCGGCTGATTTGGCTCAGGGCAAGTGGCTGGAGCCGATCGGAAAACCTGGAGTCTATGCGGCGGTGTCACCAACGGGAAAGGTTCCGGCGCTACTCACAGAATCTGGCAAACGGGCTAAGACGGTCTTCGTGGTGCGCCCGGCCACGCTATGACTACCTCTCAAGGATTTTAAGACTGCTCGAGCCACACCGCGGTTGCAACGATGCCTGCACCGCGAGCCCAGAAGCCCTTTACTCCGCGGAAGGCGCCGGGAATCTCACGGTGAAACGTTAGCTGTAAAGGTCCCCCTGTGAGTCCTCGGGAAAAACCTCGCGCTGCTATCCGTTTCTTCCTCGGTTGCACGGAGACTTCGTCGAAGTCCAGCCACTGCCCGACTATCGGCTCCCAGAGTTTGTACATTGATTCCTTGGCGCTAAATTGCACCAGCGGGTCAAGGCGTGCTTCGTCAGTGAGCAAGACTGCATCGATGATTCCTAACTCTAGAGTCTGCTCGACCTCGACATCGATGCCAATCCCCTGCAGCTGTTCAGCGCTCGCGGACACGGCTGCCACGGCCCTGCCGCAGTGGCTAATTGACCCCACGATCCCTTGTGGCCACAGCGGCGCTCCGGTGGCCGACATGCCAATCCCATGTGGGGCAGGCTCTCCTAGCCGTTGCACCGCCTCATGCGCAGCGAGGCGCCCTCGGGTGAAATCACGGATTCGAGCAGGTGCTGCACTATCAGACAGCCTCAACTCAGCGCTACGGAGCTGCTGCAATTCCGCATCACTAAACGGACGCTCGGCATTGGAGTCAATAACCAGCCGGCTACCGGCGGGCAAATGCCTGGCCAGGTACTCCTGGACGTCGGCAAGCACACTCATGAGCTGATGCCGTACCATTTCTCTCCACGGAAACGGGTAGCGACAAAGATGAGTCGCAGAATCATGAAGGCCAAGAGACCGCACCACACGCCGGTCAGCCCCCAGCCAAATGCCTGCGCCAGCCAGACCGGTGGGAGGAATCCGCACAGGACCGCGCTAACGGTGGCGTTACGGAGGAAGGCTGCGTCGCCGGCGCCGAGCAACACGCCATCGAGCGCGAAGACGACACCGCCAATAGGAATCATTGCGACGAGAATCCACCATGGTCCAGCGGTGACTGCGTCAATCACGCCTGTGGCGTCGGTAAAAATGCGGACGATACTGGCATTACCTACTGCGAAAACAGCCGCTAGGCCGAGGGCAATGACGCTTGACCAGACAGTCACGCGCTTGCCAGTCCAGCGGGCAACGGCCGTGGAGCTACCGCCCAACGCTGCACCGACGAGCGTCTGTGCAGCAATCGCTAGCGAGTCGAGCACCAACGAAATCAGGTTCCACAGTTGCAGCATGACCTGGTGCCCACCGAGCGTGGTCGGCCCAACGCGGCCAGCAACCGCTGCGGCGGAGAGGAACGCTACCTGGAAGGACAAGGAGCGAACGATGAGATCGCGGCCGAGGACCAGCTGGCTTTTGATAATGGCGCCATTCGGGCGCATGGAAAGCTTGCGGCTAGAGCACTCTTTGAAAAGACTGCGGAGGAACAGTCCGCCGGTAATCAATTCGCCGAAGAGAACGGCCAGCGCAGAGCCCTCGAGGCCGAAGGCGCGGACCAGCGGCACAATCACAATGGCGGCCGGAACAAGGCCTGAGAGCACAAATAGCAGCGGCGCGCGGGTGTTTTGGATACCGCGCAACCAACCATTTCCAGCCTGCGCAATCAACGTCAGCGGAATGGCGAAGGCAGCAACTCGCAACCACTGCCCGGCATCATGAGCGACCTCCGGATGAGGAGCTAACCAACCGGTAAATACTGGTGCCAACCCCACGATGATGGCAAAGAGGCTAAGGCCCACAAAGATGGCGACCCACGTCGCTTGCAATCCCTCTTCAACCGCCTCGTCCACGTTGCCCCTGCCAAAGGCTCGCGCTGATCGGGCGGTCGTGCCGTAAGCCAAGAAAGTGAGCTGCGTAGTTACCACGGAAAATACCGTCGAACCAGCGGCAAGCGCCGCAAGCTGGACAGCTCCAAGCCGACCAATGACAGCCGTATCCAGCAGCACATAGAGTGCGGGCGCGGCAAGAACACCCAACGCTGGCAGCGCCAGCGAAACGATTGCGCGAAGGCTGACATCTGACTTCGCACTGTGCCCGGTTCGCTCTATGCCAGTGTGCTCAATCTCAGTGTGCTCCTGAGTTTCTCGCGAGTCCGACAATCCCCTAGGCCTCGCTCGTGCCTCGGCGTGCCTGGGCTGCGACATCGCTGGTGTCCAGGATGGCCTGCAGCAGCTCATCCTTGCTGCACTCCCGAGTCAGACCGGCGGCACGCTCGTGGCCACCGCCGTCAATTTCCAGGGCGACCTGGGAGACATCGACAAGCTCGCGAGAACGCAGCGAGACTGCCCACTGGTTTGGCTCATACTCCTTAAGCACGGCACAGACGTCGGCCGCATTAGTCGTACGCACAATGTCCACGACCGATTCAATCTCATCGTGGCCAACTTCGGCGGTCTGGTCGTGCTCAATGACGACGTGGATTAGGCCAGCGCCGTCGCCCCACTCGGGCACCAATGTCGCGGTGGAAAGCACCTTGCCCAGGAATGGAAGGTAGGCAAACGGATGTTCTTCCAGCAGCTGTGCACCAATCGTGCGCGGATTGAGCCCCTTATCCAGCAGGCGCGCCGCTGCAGTGTGCATGCGGGAATGGCCGAACTGGAACGATGCGGTGTCCGTCAACAGCCCTGCATAGAGAGCATGAGCCATCGGCGTGGTCAGCTTGATACCCCAGACACCAAAGAAGTCCAGGAGCACCATGGTCGAGGACTCTGCGCGTTCGTCAACCATGTTGACGGACCCAAAGCGAGTGTTGGTCGCGTGATGGTCAACATTGATAACGCGGTCGGAGGCCATCACGCGATCTTCCAGCGCACCGAGGCGCCCCGGGCTTGCGCAGTCGACAGTCACCCACGTGTCAATGTCTTCATCCAAGTCCGTGTACTCGACAAATCGCTCCCATCCGGGGATGGTCAACAGCGACTTGGCTGGCAAATCGCTCTCACCGTAGCTGGCTACAGCCGAAATGCCACGCTGTACAAGTGCCATGACCATCGCAGATGCAGCACCAATCGCATCCGCATCGGGGTGAACATGGGCAATGACGCCGACCTTCTTGGCGTCGGCAAGCATATCCTGCATCTGCTGAATCGGCTTGGACATGCGGCGATTAATCGCCTGGGAAAGCTGGTGAGCTGCCTGCTCCTGAGCCTGCGGAGAAGTGGTCACGTGGGTGCCCCTTTCATCGATAGATGTGGCCGGTGGAGAGTTTTACTCCTCGTCGCGGTATGGGTTGGCATCGCCTGCGGGCTTTGCGTTTCTCGCCTGCTCAGCCAATTCCGCGTCGCGTGCGCGAGTCTTATCGAGCAGCTCCTCAAGGTGCGCGGAAATCTCCGGCACCGTGTCAACCTCAAAAGCCAGCGTCGGTGTGTAGCGCACACCGGTGCCACGACCGACCAGGGAACGTAGCTGCCCCTTCGCCTTTTCCAGCGCTGCTGCTGCCGACTCGTAGTCCGGTTCCTCGTCGAGCGTACGTCCGCGCACAGTGTAGAAAACTGTGGCGTCGTGCAAATCGCCGGTGACGCGGCAGTCGGTGATAGTCACAAACTCCAGCCGCCGGTCCTTAATCTCACGCTCAATTGCGCTGGCGACAATCTCCTGAATACGCTTGGACAGCCTGCGCGCGCGTGCTGGATCTGCCATTTTTGGCTACTCCCTATCTATCTCTACCTGTGCGTAACGATTCGTAGCTAGACCCCATTTAGCGTGGGGCCTGAAGTGCCCCTTCGCTGACAAAGACCCATTTGGGATCCGGCAAAACGGTTCAATACAAAGGACTGCTAATACTAACACGCAAAACACTACTCAACTTCGAACCGCATGTTTCGCGACTTCGCCCGCACCCGTTTACCGAGTGCAGTCAATTGCTTCGCCGCACGCTCGCCCTTTGTTATTAACCCATTAATCATCACGACAACACTGCCACCACCATCGATGTCATCGACGGCATGGGGAGTCGCTACTACGGAATTGCGCAGCTGAAACGCAGCCTACCCGTACGCTCTTAACGGCGCTCCACGAAGTTGTACATCGGTAACCCATTAACATGGGAGCAGTCAGGCAGTGAATCCATCACACTATCCTGCAATGGTGTTTCTCCCTCGATGCCGAAAATCCATTTAACCGCAGCATTACCTAGCTCCAGCGGATGGAAAAGGTAACTTACCTCACCATTTTTATCCTTGGGCGCCACACTGCCATGGGTTTGTTCCCATTCAGCCACATCCGTCGGATGTAGTACCTCGACGTGTTCACCGTTAGCGAACGGTACCTCAAAATCCAACAGTCGTCCAGAGCTGAAAAACCGCTGCATGTCAAAATCATAGTCTTCGCAGCTTGCTTCTAATTCCCTGGTAGGAGTCTTATAGTGGCAGAAATCGACAACACTATTGATGCACAGTGACCAACTTTCGCGAGGATCGTTCGCCAACGCTGGGTCCTCAATAAGGTCGTATACGTCGTCGGTCCCGAAAAGCAGCGTTGGCCCAAACGCTACCGCGTGGAAGTACCAATTATGACCATCCTCAATGGTTTCTTCGGAATCAAAGGCGAATTTCCCTGGCCAAATCTTGTCCAATTGCGCAAGAGTCTCCTCTGCGCTCGCAGGAGGATAATTCAAAATATTCGTTCGCGGCAGTTCATCTGAGAGTGCAAAGAGATTAGTTTTGAAGCCCATAACGAACACGATACGCAAAAAGGCGCTCCCCGAAGGGAGCGCCTTATCAAAGTTCACGCAGTGTTTAGCTTACGTTGCTACGTGCGCGGAACCTCGACCATCTCGTAGACCTCGATAACGTCGTCCACCTGGATGTCCGGGTAAGACAGCACCATACCGCACTCGTAACCGGCTGCGACCTCGGTAGCATCGTCCTTCTCTCGCTTCAGCGACTCGATAGTCGCCGAATCCGTAATGACGTTGCCGTCACGAACCAGGCGAGCCTTCGCGTTGCGGCGGACCTTGCCGGACTCGACCATACAGCCGGCGATGAGGCCAACTGCGGAGGACTTGAAGATGGCGCGAATCTCTGCACGACCAATCTCCTTCTCCTCGTAGACCGGCTTGAGCATGCCCTTCAGAGCAGCCTCAACATCCTCGATAGCACGGTAAATCACCGTGTAGTAGCGGATGTCAACGCCCTCAGCGTTGGCAACCTCTGTGGCCTTACCCTCGGAGCGAACGTTGAAGCCGATGATGACGGCGTCAGACGCAGCAGCCAGCGTGACGTTGGTCTGAGTAACAGCACCGACACCACGGTCGATGATGTTCAGTGCGACCTCGTCGTCGACCTCGATCTTGAGCAGGGCTTCTTCCAGTGCCTCGACGGTACCGGCGTTGTCGCCCTTCAGGATCAGGTTGAGGGTGTTGGTCTCCTTCAGGATCTCGTCCAGGTTCTCCAGGGAGACGCGCTTGCGACGACGTGCTTGCAGCGCATTACGACGACGTGCGTCGCGGCGGTCTGCAATCTGGCGGGCCGTACGATCCTCGTCAACAACCAGGAGGTTGTCACCAGCACCCGGTACGGAGGTCAGGCCGAGCACCTGAACCGGACGGGAAGGACCGGCCTCATCGACGTCGTTGCCGTACTCATCGACCATGCGGCGAACACGACCATATGCGTCACCGACAACGATGGAATCACCGACGCGCAACGTACCGCGCTGAACGATAACGGTTGCCACCGGACCACGGCCACGGTCAAGGTGAGCCTCAATGGCGACACCCTGAGCGTCCATATCCGGATTGGCGCGCAGATCCAGCGAAGCATCGGCAGTCAACAGCACTGCTTCGAGAAGCTGATCGATGTTGAGACCTTGCTTAGCGGAGATATCGACGAACATAGTGTCGCCGCCCCACTCTTCGTCAGTGAGACCGTATTCAGTCAGCTGACCACGAATTTTCTGCGGATCTGCAGTTTCTTTATCAATCTTGTTGACTGCAACGACAATCGGCACATCAGCGGCCTTGGCGTGGTTAATAGCCTCAACCGTCTGCGGCATGACGCCGTCATCAGCTGCAACAACCAGAATCGCGATATCGGTCGACTTGGCACCACGAGCACGCATGGCGGTAAACGCCTCGTGACCCGGGGTATCCAAGAAGGTAACCTTGCGCTTCTCACCGTCGAGCTCCACCGGCACCTGGTAGGCACCGATGTGCTGGGTAATACCACCGGACTCGTGGCCACCGACGTTGGCCTTACGAATCGTGTCCAACAGGCGCGTCTTACCGTGGTCGACGTGACCCATCACAGTTACCACTGGCGGGCGCTGCTCCAGGTCCTCATCGTCGCCCTCGTCCTCACCGAACTGGAGGTCGAAGGACTCGAGGAGCTCGCGGTCCTCATCCTCAGGCGAGACGACCTGGACCTTGTAATCCATCTCGTCGCCGAGCAGCTGCAGGGTCTCGTCGGAGACCGATGCAGTTGCCGTCACCATTTCGCCGAGGTTGAACAACGCCTGGACCAGCGATGCTGCATCGGCGTTAATCTTCTCAGCGAAGTCAGACAGGGATGCACCACGTGCGAGGCGAATGGTCGTGCCCTTACCGTTGGGCAGCTTAACGCCGCCTACCACGGATGGTGCCTGCATTGCCTCGTACTCGTTGCGCTTCTGACGCTTCGACTTACGTCCGCGACGCGGGGCGCCTCCTGGTCGCCCGAATGCACCTGCAGTTCCACCGCGACGTCCGCCGCGACCACCGCGCGGTCCGCCACCCGGGCCACCCGGGCCGCGACCACGGCCGCCGAAGCCACCGCCACCGCGGCTTGCCTTTGCAGGCATCTGCCCCGGGTTCGGGTGCGAAGGCATCATTGCCGGAGTCGGACGATTGCCGCTCGGCTTATTACCGCGGCCCTGTCCACCCTGCGGGCGAGGGCCACCCTGGCGTGCTCCCGGTTTCGGGCCCGGACGGCCGTTTCCACCCTGCGGGCGAGGGCCACCCTGGCGTGCTCCCGGCTTCGGGCCCGGACGGCCGTTTCCACCCTGCGGACGCGGCATGTTGGACGGCCGCGGTGCCGGACGGGAGGATCCGCCGGTCGAGAATGGGTTGTTCGCCACACGCGGTGCGCGTGCGCCTGGCTTCGGCCCTGGCTTCGGGCCAGCAGGCTTCGGCGGGCGTGGCATTTCTTGTCCCGGCTTCGGCGAACGGGACGGTGCAGCTGGCTTGGCACCCGGCTTTGCCGCCGCTGGTGCAGCAG
>NZ_JVIP01000008.1:0-4521 GCF_001076435.1 Corynebacterium sp. 401_CJEI | reverse complement strand
TATCCATGATGCAATGACCGCCTGACCCTACCGCCCGAAAAATGGCATGAAAGTGTCATAAACTCGCACAGTTTCACATTTGCAGCCCGCATTCATGGGTTATTCAACAAACTTGGCGGCAGCCAACAGCAGATACGCGTCAGATACCGCCACAACTAGCCCCCGCCGCCCCGACTACGCCTTGTCCAGCCACTCTTGAGCGACCAACTCAGGGCTGGCGCCACCAGCCACAGCCCGGGTCATCAGCTTTAAGTCCTCAGTGCTCAGCGAACCCGCAATTTCATTGAGCACGCGGACTCGATCATCTCGGTCCAGCGCTGGCTTGACGTAGAAAGGCACAAGCCATTGCGGCAAGTCAGCCCCGGCATTGTCAGCTGACAGATCCGCGCAGCCCTGTGCCATGCCCGCGTCGGTGGCCATTACTTCGCCCGGCAGCGACCGCGAAAATGCGTCGTACACGCGGTCGCGCCACTCTCCGCTGAACTGCTTGTCCGGGGTGGAGTCGTCGGCGTATTCCTCCGCCAGTGAAGCCGCCGACGCAGGGTCGCTCAGGCCGAGTAGCTCACCTGTGCATCCGAAGGAGACCAGGACCGCTTCATTGCGTACGGCCCGCAACCGGTCGTCAGCATTGCGAATGCCAACGACCTCCGCTTGCCGACCTATCCTCTCAAAGCTCTGCGCATACACGTACGCAAGAGCTGCTTGCTCAGGGTTGCGTAGGTCTGCCCCGACAGTCACTACCGCCTCCTGCTCAGGAGGAACGGGCATCTGCGGATCCAAATCAGAACATGCGGCAAGACCGAACCCCGTCGCCCCAGTGACCAATGCCAGGGCGGTAAAAGTGCACGCAGTAGCCGTGGAGCTACCCTTGCACCCCATTGAGCGGATGCGAAAGTGGAACCCGGCGTTCGCACGTCTAGAATCAATCATCGACACCAGCGTAACCTACGAACGGATTGTGAGGTCACCCAGAATGGGCGAAGAGAAAAGCCGCAACATCAGCGCTTCGGCGAAGGCTCGCAATCCGCGAACTAGCTCGGCCAGTCAAAGCCAAAAACCGTCGGCCACAGGAAAACCCGGTAAAACCGCTCGGGCGACGAATGCGGCTAAATCCGCAGCGAAGTCGGCTGTCTCGAAGGTGACGCGCACCAACGGCTCGTCGTCAAGCGTGGGAGAAACGCAGTCGGAGGCGGTGCGCGATGCCCTGCGCGATTGCGGCGTCTACATCGGCGGCAAGCGGTTGCCGGGCACCTACGACCACTTCTCCGGGCTGTCCGAGGTACGGAATTTTGGCGAGGGCTTCACGTGGCTGTCGTTGTCGCGCCCCAACGCGACACAGATGGATGCCATCGCTGAGCTTTACGGGCTGGATGAGCTGACGGTGGAGGACGCACTGACTAACCGCCAGCGCCCCAAGATTGAGATCCACGATGATCACGTTGTTTTTGTTATTCGCTCGATTCACTACTCCCCGGAAGGTCTCGCGGATGACGAAAATGAGATTATTCGCTCCGGCCAGCTGATGATTGTTATCGGCCCGGAGTACGTCATCACCATTCGCATGGGCATGCCTAGCTCGGATATGCAGCGCATTAGCGCACGCGTGGAGAACACCACCGACGCCATCGACTACGGCCCCGCGGGCGTGCTGTGGGCACTGACGGACAACCTCGTCGATGCGTACCTGCGCATCGCTATGCAGCTGGAAGATCGCGTGGAGATCATGGAAGACGAAGTCTTCGAGCCGAACTTGGATTCGGATATTGAGGACATTTACATCCTCAAACGAGAGATTCTGGAAATGCGCCACGCGATCGATCCGCTGACACCGGCACTGCGCTCCCTGATGAATCTGCGGGAAGACATCATGCCTAAGGACGTCAGCCGTTATCTTTCCGATGTTCTCGACCACCAGCTCGCCGCCGCGGACCTCGTCTCCGGACTCGACGAACGACTCTCCGCCCTCATCGACGCCGCCGCCGTGAAAATCCAGCTGCAGCAGAACCAGGATATGCGTACCATCTCGGCGTACGCGGCTATTCTCGCCGTCCCGACCGCCCTGGCCGGCATCTACGGCATGAACTTTGACCACATGCCCGAGCTGCACTGGGAGTACGGCTACTTCATCGTCCTCGCCATCATGTTTGCCATCGTGGCGTTTTTGGTGTGGGTCCTGCGCCGCAACAAGTGGCTGTAGGTACTGCTTCTGGCAGGCATCGCTTTACGACGGATACAGCAACCTACCCGCGATTCCCACCGAGCGCCCGCTGCGCCAACAGGTCACGGGCCCGCTCGGCATTGCGGGGATTGCACAGGACGTCGTAGCGACGGGCAACAATCTCCGTTGTGCTCGAGAAATCCCGCTTGCCGTTTTGCATTGCGTACGGAACTGCGGCCAGCACGATGCCGAAGATGGCGCCCATACCGAGGCCAACAATCAGCGGACTAACCCAATCCTCCTGGAAAAGCCCCAGAATCAGGCCGAAGAACAGGCCCATCCACAGCCCGTACAGCGCGCCGCCGCCGAGCACCTTCGGCCAGGTCAGCCTGCCAACCACGCGCTCCACCTGCATCAGGTCAACACCGACGATGGTGAGGTCGGAAACCGGGAACTCATCGCGATCACTGAGCGAATCCACCGCCGCCTGCGCGTCGGAGTAGTTGGTGAAACTGCCCACCGGCCACCCCTCGGGTACCTGGCGCTGAGGCAACCGGGACTTCATGCTCTGTTCCCGGCCGCTCCCCCAACCGCTGCCCGCTTCCCCATTTGCCATCGGTACTCTCACCGTTCCCTTGCAGTTGTTGTCACAGTAAAAGGTGACTCAGTTGCTGAAAATATTGCTAAAACTATCGCCAAAAGGCGTTCTATCAAGGACAACGTCAGACGATTGGCAATTGTTCCACCGACTGGTCCGCCGCCCATTCCACCGCCACCGCTCTTGCCGGAAGGGTTGGTCGCTGTGACCGTCGTAAAGCGGCAAACTACTGATTTTGTCAGTAGTTCTTTGTCTTGCGGGGTCTCACGATAAGATTCACTACATAATGTCTACGATTACTGAAGCTGAAGTTCGCACCGCCCTGGCGCAGGTCGAAGATCCTGAGGTACGTCGCCCGATTACCGAGATTGGCATGGTCAAGTCCATCTCGGTGGCGGACAACAATGACGTGGCCGTGGAGATTTACCTCACCATCGCCGGTTGCCCCATGAAAAACACCATCATCGAGCGCACCGAAGAGGCGCTGAACGGTATCGAGGGCGTTGGCAACGTCACCGTCACCACCGATGTGATGAATGACGAGCAGCGCCGCGAGTTCCGCAACGCCGTCCGCGGCACCGCCTCCGAGCCGGTGATCCCATTCGCCCAGCCGGACTCCCGCACCCGCGTGTTCGCCGTCGCCTCCGGTAAGGGTGGCGTCGGTAAGTCCTCCGTGACCGTGAACCTCGCCGCCGCGCTGGCCGCGAAGGGCCTGTCTGTCGGTGTCCTCGATGCCGACGTCTACGGACACTCCATTCCGCACATGATGGGCTCCGAGGAAAAGCCACACCAGGTCGACGACATGATCATGCCTCCGCAGGCGCACGGCGTGTCACTGATTTCTATCGGACACTTCGTCGACGACAACGCACCGGTTGTCTGGCGTGGGCCAATGCTGCACCGCGCTATCCAGCAGTTCCTCGCGGACGTGTTCTGGGGCGACCTGGACGTCCTGCTTTTCGACCTGCCCCCGGGAACCGGCGACATCGCCATCTCCGTGGCGCAGCTCGTGCCGAACGCTGAGCTGCTGATTGTTACTACCCCGCAGATGGCCGCCGCCGAGGTCGCAGAGCGCGCCGGCACCATTTCGCTGCAGACCCGCCAGCGCATCGCCGGTGTCATCGAGAACATGAGCTGGATGGAGATGCCGGACGGCTCCAAGATGGAGGTCTTCGGCGCAGGTGGCGGCGAGACCGTTGCCCGTCGTCTTACCCAGATCACCGGCGGAAAGGTCGAGCTGCTCGGCCAGGTGCCGCTGGACACAGAGCTACGCGAAGGCGGCGACAAGGGCACCCCGATTGTCCTGTCCAAGCCGGATTCGGGCGCGGGCGAGGCCCTGAACGCCATCGCTGACAAGCTGGTTGTTCGTCGCGAGTCGCTCGCAGGCAAGTCGCTCGGCCTGGGCGTGACTCCGAAGTAGGCCTTCGCTTTACGACGATCACAGCGACGCCCCCTCCCCGGTATTTTCGGTGCCGGGAAGGGGGCGTCTGCTTTTGCGGCTGCGGTGTCTGGGGCGTATGTGTTGTGGGCGCTTTCGGTGGTGCATCCATCAAAGCGGCTGCGTGCACTTACTGACTAGGTTTATGACACTTTCGTGGCAAAATTTGTGCGGTAGGGTCAGGCGGTCATTGCATCATGGATAACACCAGAGATTACCTCCCGGGGAGTTAACCCGTCGAGCACTACCCGCGGCCGGTTATTCAGCAATGCTTCCGCCTCGGCGACCTCTTGGTCGGTGACATCGGTAAAGTTGGTGCCTTTGGGG
>NZ_JVIP01000007.1:166-118069 GCF_001076435.1 Corynebacterium sp. 401_CJEI | reverse complement strand
CAGTAATGCTGAAAGTCAGACACACTTTTTGCTACTTAACCCACACTTTCAAGCCATTTTTCGGGCTGTTTTTGTCATAAACGCAGTCAGTAACTCGCATTGCCCCACCGCCACCGAACATAAACGAAAAACCCGCCACCCAGACGCATTTTCATACGCCCTGGATGACGGGTACTTGCAGGGGCGACAGGACTCGAACCTGCAACCTGCGGTTTTGGAGACCGCTGCTCTACCAATTGAGCCACGCCCCTTCACCACCAGCGAAAGAACTTTTCAGTCCTTAGCTGACAATGTCCCACCTTACTGCATTGCTGCATAATCAAGGCGGGGTTCGACGAACATCACTGTCCGTAGTAGCGATGGGGGGGATCGAACCCCCGACCTCACGATTATGAGTCGTGCGCTCTCACCATCTGAGCTACATCGCCCCTATTCTCTACCGGACATAAGTCCGTATAAAAGAACAGAGCCCCCTGACAGAATCGAACTGTCGACCTTTTCCTTACCATGGAAACGCTCTGCCGACTGAGCTAAGGGGGCATCAGCATCCGTTAAACCCAGCACGTAACTCTGTGGCCAATTGTTGACCGCTTCGTTTCGCTCTGTGCTCTCCGTGAAGCCTTGCAAAGATTAACCCGAAATCACCACTAAGCACAAATCAGCAGGTAGGCAGTGGTATTTCTTGTCACGTTTGCAGACATTTGGCGCGCACTTATGGATAATCTATTCACTTATCGATGAGCCCCAGCGGAACCATAAGTGAATAGCTCATCGATGAGTGGCTGACCTCTAACTCGAGCCTCTAACTCGAGCCCCTGCCCCCCGCTTAATCCAGAGCCCCTCACTCGAGCCCCTACCCCGCATCCCCATCAACGGGCCCTACAAAAAAATCACCGCGAGAAAATTCTCGCGGTGATTTCACTGTGCCAGATGATGGATTCGAACCAACGAAGGCAATGCCGACGGATTTACAATCCGCTCCCTTTGGCCGCTCGGGCAATCTGGCGTGCACTCTTAAACGGTGCGAATGGAATGCTACCCACTACTCTGTCATTTACACAAATCGGCAGGTCGAGAGGATATTTCCCTACCTGGATTCACCCCTCAGCAGAACTCACCCCAGAGCAGAGCTCACCTCAGAGCAGTGCTCGCCCCTAGGCCCATCTCGCCGATGGAGCTCAATCCACTACCCCACGCGCTCCACGGTGTAGCGAGCAACGTGACGCAGGGCCTCCTTGGCCGCACAGTCAGGAAGGTCAGCGATGACGCGGTCGGACTCATCCAGCAGTTCATTGACCTTCTCCATCGCGCGAGCCACACCGTTGGTCTGAGCCAGGAGCTCGAGGGCCTCGTCGACAAGCGCGTCGTCGGAGACTGGGCCGACGAGAATCTCGCGGAGGCGGTCAGCGGCTGGGGTGTCCTCCTGCAGCGCGTAGAGAACCGGCAGCGTGAAGACGCCCTCGCGCAAGTCAGTGCCCGGAGTCTTGCCGGACTGATCGGTATTGGAGGAGATGTCGATAATGTCGTCGACAATCTGGAAAACGATACCGATTAGTTCGCCATAGCGGCGCAGCGCGTTGGAAATCTCGGCGGACGCACCGGCGTGATAGGCGCCGAGATAACCGGCCGATGCGATGAGCACACCGGTCTTTTCGGCAATGACCTTCAGGTAGCGCTCGATGCGCTCTTCAATCGGCAGGTCCAAGTCGTTGAGGCACTCGCGCATCTGACCTGTGACAAGAACACCGAAGGTCTCAGCGAAGTGAGCCACGCTCTCGGAGCCGAGCTCTGCCAGCAGGCGGGACGCAGCAGCGAAGAGGTAGTCACCGGCCAGAATGGCGACGGTGTTGTCCCAGCGCGAGTTTGCGGAGGGCACGCCGCGGCGCTTATCCGCTTCATCCATGACGTCGTCGTGGTAGAGCGTCGCCAGGTGCGTCAGCTCCAGCACCGTCGCGGCGGTGATGACCTTATCGCTCTCCGGGTTCTCACCGAACTGCGCGGCCAGCATGGTAAACATCGGGCGGAAGCGCTTACCACCAGCGTGAGCTAGGTGGGAAACCCGTTCGACTAGGAAGTCCTCGCCGCGCCCCAGCTCGGTAATCAGGAGGTCCTCGCTCTTGCGCATTCCCTCGGTGATTGTTGCTTCCAGCGCCTCATCAACGAAGTGAGAACTAGTGGCGGTGTGCTCACCAGTGCCCTGAGCACTTCCGGAACTAAGCCCGGAGTAGTCTCCAGTACGCATTCGAGACCTGCCTAACTGACGATAAAAGATAAGAAACTGCTAAATAAACTACCTTACGAGCATAGTGGCTAGCAGACCGGTTCCCATATTTGTTTCAACGTCGTTATACGCTGGGGCAATGACCTCAAGCCCGATTTCGCGAGTTTCCCCCACGTTCGACGGCACCGTCGCTCTACCCAGCAGCACTGACGTGCTCATTGTTGGTGCTGGTCCCACTGGCTCCGCAGCCGCGATTCACGCCGCCCGCGCCGGATTTTCGGTCACTGTGGTCGACTCCCAGCGCTTCCCACGCGACAAAACTTGTGGCGACGGGCTCACTCCTCGCGCCATCTCTGAGCTACGTCGCCTAGGGCTTGACGACGAGCTCCTGCGCCACAACCGCAACCGCGGACTCAAGCTGCACGGCTTCGGCGGCTCCATCACCGCACCTTGGCCAGATGATGCCTCCGGCACTTTCCCCGCTGTCGGATCCGCGATGCCGCGAGTTGAGCTCGACACTTTCTTGCTCAATGCCGCCGCTGATGCCGGTGCGCAGGTCTTTGATGGAGTCGCAGCGCGGAAGGTGGTTCTCGGAGCGCTGAACACTGGCGGCACGCGAGGGCACGGCGTGCGCGCGGTGGAGCTTTCCGACCGCGAGGGCAAGCCACACACCATCTCGGCCCGCTGGTTGCTCGTGGCCGATGGGGTCCGCAGTACCGTCGGCAAGCAGCTGGGGCGTGCGTGGCATCGAGACAGCGTCTTTGGCGTGGCCGCACGGTCGTATGTCAGCTTCGACAGCGCAGACGTAGCGGATGACTGGATTCACTCGCACCTGGAACTGCGCGACTCCGAAGGGCATACGCACCCGGGCTATGGCTGGATTTTCCCGCTGGGCGAGGGCCGGGCGAATGTGGGGTGTGGGGCGCTGGCGACGTCGGCACGCCCGGCGCGCACGAATGTGAAGAAGTTGCTGCGTGAGTACCACGGACAGGTGCGCGATCAGTGGCAGATGAGCGAGCCGGAGCACATGACGTCGGCGCTGCTGCCGATGGGCGGTGCTGTATCGAATGTGGCGGGGCCGAACTGGGCGTTGCTCGGTGATGCTGCGTGCTTAGTCAACCCGCTCAACGGTGAGGGCATTGACTACGGCATGGAGTCGGCGCGACTGGCAGTGGAGCTGATTAGTTCGATTGGTGCGGGCCGCGATGGGCTGACGCACTCCTGGCCCGCCCTACTTCGCGAGCACTACGGCACCGGCTTCTCGCTGGCTCGCAAGTTGGCGCTGACGCTGACGTACCCGAGCTTCCTTCCCACGGTCGGCCCGTTGACCATCGGCGCCCCGTGGGGAGGCCAGCTCATGGGCGTTGCCGCACGCCTGATGGGCAACCTGGTCACGGAACACGACCGCGACGTAGTGGCGCGACTCTGGCGCGCTTCGGGGAGAGCAGCGCTGGCCTCCGATAAGTGCTTCGGACGCCAGCCCTGGCAGTAGGAATCGCTTTACGACGGGCCCTGCGACCCAGCCCGATTGCGAGCTAGCGAGCTACTCCACGGGCTTGGTTGCCGAGTGCAGCGCTGCGATACCGAAGGTGAGATTCTGCCAACCGGCATCCTCCCAGCCAGAGGCATTGATGTCGCGGGCAAGCTGCGGCTGGTTTGGCCAGGCGCGAATCGACTCCGCCAAGTACACGTACGCCTCCGGGTTAGAGGAGACGACCTTGGCGATCTGCGGCAGTGCCCTCATCAGGTACTCCTTGTAGAAGGTGCTGAACACCGGCACTACAGGGGTGGAGAACTCGCAGACTGTTAGCTGGCCTCCGGGCTTGGTCACGCGAGCTAGCTCAGCGAGGCCCGCCTTGTAGTCCACGATGTTGCGCAGACCGAAGCTGATGGTCACCGCGTCGAAGGTGTTGTCCGGGAATGGCAGCTTCATGCCGTCACCGCAGACCTTGGGAACATCGCGGTGTGCACCGGCCTTGAGCATGCCTCGGGAGAAATCACAGGCAACGACGTATGCGCCAGACTTTGCCAACTCCACTGATGAAACAGCCGTACCGGCGGCCAGGTCGAGGACTTTCTGGCCAGGCTGCAGGTTCAGGCGCTTTGCCGTGCGCACGCGCCAGTAGTGGTCAATGCCACCGGTGAGCACGGTATTAGTGATGTCGTAATTCTTCCCCACGCCATCGAACATCGAGGCGACTTCGCTGGGTTTTTTCGTTAAATCAGCCCTAGACACGATGTCCAGATTACGCGACCGACTTCTGACGCGTAGCAGCACCTGCATGGGAGGCATCAATCGCATCTGCTGCGACCTTGCTTGACGTCTCGGCCGCGGAAACCCCAGAAACCTCCTCGTAGTGGCGAACCAGGTCTGCACACAGTGCTTCCCAGGTGCGCTCGGTCACGGTGTCGCGGCAGCGGTTGCGCAGCTGCTTACGTGCCAGCTCATCGTCAACGAGCAGCAGCTTGTCGACCGCCTCAGCCAAATCGCGGGTGAAAGTCTTGGGTTCCAGCAGGTAGCCGTTGACGTCGTTGGTAATCAGGTCGCGCGGGCCGCCTGCGTTCGGAGCGATGGCCGGCACACCGGAGGCGTGGGCTTCCTGTACCGCCTGGCAGAAGGTTTCAAAGTCACCGGTGTGGACGAACACGTCCAGACTGGCGAATGCCGCTGCCAACTTATCGCCGGTGAGCTGTCCGGTAAAGACGGCATTCGGCATCTGCTTCTGCAGCTTCTGCAGCTCCGGGCCATTGCCGACAATGACCACCTGGATATCATCGCGGCCGTTCAGCGCTGCCAGCCGCTCCACAGACTTCTCCGCCGCGAGCCTGCCGACATAACCAACAATCGGCTTGCCCTCCGGGCTCCACTGCTTCCTGAGCTCTTCACTACGCTTTGTCGGAGTAAAGCGAACCGCATCAACACCGCGGCCCCAGCGGTAGACATCACGAATCTTGTGATCCTGCAGGTCCTCAATAGTCGGCGACGACGGCGCCAGCGTTCGGGCGCAGGAGTTGTGAATCACGCGCGTCCACAACCATGCGGCCGTGGAGAGCCCCGCCAACTTGTAGTTCTTGGCAAAACCCGCAACGTCCGTCTGATAGATGGCCACAGCCGGGATGCCCAGTGCCTTGGCAGTCAGCGCGCCCGCACCACCGAGCACAAATGGCGAAGCCAAGTGGACAACATCCGGCTTAAACTGCGTCAGCGCCGACGCTACCCGACGGTTCGGCACACCAATCGGTAGCGAATCAATCAACGGCACCATCACAGTGGGCACACGCTCAATGCGGTAGTCGCAGTAGAACTCTGCCTCTTCCTGCCAGTCCCGAGCACCCGGCGCAATCACCAGCGCCTCGTGTCCTTCACGGCGTAAGTGTTCCAACACCCGCAGCACGGAGTTTGTCACTCCATTGATGTTGGGCAAGAAGCTTTCAGCAATGATGGCAACGCGCATGGTGCTAGTTTTCCATCTCGTCGGAAAGCGAAAGTGACCCTCTGTTTACCTTTTGGGGATCTCTTTGTAAACGACGGGTTGCGCGCAACGACAACCACCACAACGGCGCGACGACGAGAAATGTAACCACAGCGATACTGGTCGCCGGGAGAAGTGACAGCGTCCATGTGCGCCCGGCGACGCGGACGACATTGGGATCAGTGCGGTCGTATTCGACGCGGACGCGCTGCCCCTCTTCCAGACCAACGGGATAGAGCAAACCGGTTGGTGGCGACTGAAAATCGCCATTCTCGTCGACGAAATCAACCGTGGTGCGAAGGAGCTCGACCGAGCGCACATTGGCTACGGACTGCCCCATGTTCGACTCGATATTGCGGTCATTAATGAAGCAGCCAACCACCATGGCCAGACACGACAGCAACAGGCAAATCATCACAAAGAGCAGTACCTGACGAAGGAAGCGCGGCCAATTGGCCAGGGCAGTTTTCCACTGCATGGCGGTCGCGACCTCCTATTTTTCTGTCCCTGATTGTTTCCAGCTCTGATTGGATGCTGCCGGCCGGCTAGTGCTTGTCCAGCACCCCAATCTCCGCATTGTATGCCAGCTTGTGGTGCAACTGCCGACGCGTCGCACGTGTGGTCGCCACCTCGATGACGCGGATGCCGTCGACATCGGTATCCGGGTGCAGCTGCGCGAGCAGATCTGGGAGGCGGTCGACACGCACGTGCTCGACTCCGTAAGCCTGGCAGATGCCCTCAAAGTCCACGTCCTGCGGCGTGCCGAAGATGCGCTCAAAGCTTCCCCGCAGAGCCGGGCTGCCCGCCTCCAGCGTCTCGAAAATACCGCCACCGGCATCATTGGCCACCACGATGGTGAGGTTTTCCGGCCTCGGCTCCAGCGGCCCAATTGCCAACGCTGCGGAGTCGTGCTGGAACGTCAGGTCACCCATAAGTGCAATCGTCCGCGGCGGGCGAATCTCGTCGGCATGCTCACGGTCGGACGCCAGCGCAATACCGATTGCCGTCGCCACCGTGCCGTCGATGCCCGCGGCACCTCGTCCCGCATACGTGTTCACACCCGGGAAAGGCAGGCCCGTGTACGACGCATCGCGCACCGGGTTCGACGCGCCCAGCACCACGTTGTCACCCGTGCGCAGGCTATCCGTCAGCGCCGCCGCCACATGAAATCCGGTCAGCGGTTCCTCCGCTTCAATCGACTCGGTAAGCGTCTCTCGCACGGACTTCACCGCCAATTCGCTGGCAGCCTCACAGATTTTCGTCCACTGCGGGTCCTGCTCCCCCACAGTCTGCACATGCCTAACGACGGCCCTTGCGTTCGCCGTCACATCCGGGAACTCCACCCCAAAACCGTGGTTTTCCGCTTCGGAGACAACGGTCAGCTCGATATCCGGATTGGCCAGCAGCTTAGAGATACCTCGGTGCAGCGTCGGCCTGCCGACTAACACAATCTGCTCCGGCAGAATCTGCGCAAAAGTACCCGCCGCGAGCGGGTGAACCGGGTGCGCCGGCGCATATGCATTCGGCTCAGCGATGGTTGGCAGATCCTCCAGTTCTGGCAGGTGCGAGGCATTCGAACCCGCAATCACGAGTGTGCGGCGGCTGATGTCAATTGTGGCTGTGCTAGCCGAGTTGGCCGGGCCGGTTGCGGTGGCCGAGTTGGCTGCGATGGCGGCCGCGCCGACGTTGTTGCTGTTGGTAGGCGCAATCGTGGTCCAGGGGCCGCCGTCGGCGCGGCCCTCGGGGATGTCGGCGACGGAGTCGTCGTCAGGCACGAGCGGTTCGACAAAACGGACGTTAAGGTGGCCGGCGCCGGATGCCATGGCGGCGACAACGCGATCGATGCGGGCGCGGATCTGCGCGGCGGTGGCCTTCGTGACCGGGGCGGTGCCGTCCAGATCGAACTCGACGACGGAGGCATCAGCGAACAGGCGGTCCTGGACGATGGTCTGGTTCGCGCCAGTGCCTCGATAATGCGCGGGGCGGTCGGCGGTCAGTGCCAGCAGCGGAATGCCCGACGCGGTGGCTTCCACCATGGCGGGCACGAGGTTCGCCACTGCTGTGCCGGACGTTGTAATTACCGGGGTCACCTTGCGGGTGCGCGAGGCCAGGCCGAGGGCGAGGAAGGCGGCGGAGCGTTCATCGATACGTACGTGGAGGCGAACCTTCGCCGCGTCGGCGGCCTGGACCAGAGCGCGGGCGAGCGGGGCGGACCGGGAACCCGGGCACACCACGGCATCGACCATGCCGAGACGCAGCAGCTCATCGACGATGAGGCCCGCTACCACTGCGGATGGGGCTTGTGTGGACTGGACGGCGTGAGTGGTTTCGGTCGCGCCGGTGTCCGGGTCTTGAGGGGTGTCCTGGTTATTGTTCACACTCAATAGGCTACTTGCCGGAAGTTACTGACTAGGTTTATGTCAGTTTGGAAGCCGTTTTTCGGGCTCAAAGTGTCATAAACCTAGTCACTTTCTTGGCGTTATAGATGGGTGTACGCCGCGCGGAGGCGGTCGAACCACCAATCGCGGCGGGGGCCCGGCGCGGCGAGCTCGGCCAGGCGGGAAGGGTCGGGCGCGGGGTTGGTGACGGGCAGTCGGCCATCGATAAGTGGCCGGGGCTCGATGACGTCCTCAATAAAGAGTGACGACGTGGCCAAACCCGCCGCGTTCGGCTCCGGCTGCAGCTCGGTAGTAGGCAGGGCCGCCGCCGTGAACAAGCCGGCAGCCATGCCAATGCCGGTGTCCAACGCGCTGGCGACGGTCACCTTCATCGCCAGCTCCTCGGCCAACCGAAGCAAGCGGCGTGGCCCACCAAGTGGCGCGACCTTCATTACGCCCACGTCAGCCGCCTGTTCGCGCGCAACCAAATACGGATCCTCAGCCTTGCGGATTGACTCATCGGCCGCAACCGGGCAAAAGTCCCCCACTGCGTCGCGGACCTGCCGCAGCTCGGCGACAGTCGCAACGGGCTGTTCCATATACTCCAGCGGGTCCAACTCATGAGCGGCGCGGATGGCCTGCTCCACCGACCAGCCACGGTTCGCATCCACCCGCACCACAGGTTCATAGCCATAGGCTTCGGCCACCGCGGTGCGGACGGCGGCTACGCGCTCGATGTCGTCGTTAAGCGATTGGCCGCTCTCTGCGACCTTGACCTTGAACGTGCGGCACCCGGGGTAACGCCCCACGACCTCCGGCACCTGCTCGGGTGTGATGGCGGGGATGGTGGCGTTGACCTCGACAAACTCGCGCTTCGGGGTGGGCAGGCCAACGTATGCGCATTCGATGGCCGAGCGCAGCCACGCGGCAGCTTCGGGTGCCTCGTACTCCAGGAAGGGAGCGAACTCTCCCCAGGTGGCGGGGCCGTCGATGAGGAGCGCCTCGCGAGTGGTGACGCCACGGAATTTCACTGCCATGGGCAGAGCCACGACGTGGGCGCGGTCGAGGATGTCGTCGATTGGCGGAAGCTGGATGTTGGGCGCAGCGGACACACACATACCCCTCATGCTAGAGACCTTTATGCTGGAAGCCATGACTGATACCGCGAAGTACTCGACCGATAACCCCTTCCGCCCCGAGCAGTGGAAGACGGTTGATGGTTTTGAGGATTTGACCGACATCACCTACCACCGCCACGTCGGCGAGGGCCGCGAAAACGGCATTGTGCGTATTGCGTTTGATCGCCCGGAGGTTCGTAACGCATTCCGCCCGCATACCGTCGATGAGCTCTACCGCGCGCTCGACCACGCGCGTCGCACCCCGGATGTCGGCGTTGTGCTGCTGACCGGTAACGGCCCGAGCACCAAGGACGGTGGCTGGGCATTCTGTTCGGGTGGTGACCAGCGCATTCGCGGTCGTTCCGGCTACCAGTACGCCACATCCCACGAGCATGACGACGCTACCGCGGACGCATCCACCATCGATACCGCGCGTGCCAAGGTCGAGGGTGGCCGCCTGCACATCCTGGAGGTGCAGCGCCTGATTCGCACTATGCCGAAGGTTGTCATTGCCGTGGTCAATGGTTGGGCCGCAGGTGGCGGACACTCCCTGCACGTGGTGTGTGACCTGACACTGGCATCCCGCCAGGAGGCCCGCTTTAAGCAGACCGACGCTGACGTGGGATCTTTCGATGCCGGCTATGGCTCGGCCTACCTGGCGAAGCAGGTTGGTCAGAAGTTTGCCCGCGAGATTTTCTTCCTCGGCCGTTCCTACGACGCTGAGACCATGCACCGCATGGGCGCTGTCAACGAGGTCGCCGACCACGCTGAGCTGGAAGATGTCGCGGTGGAGTGGGGCCGCATGATCAACGGTAAGTCCCCAACGGCGCAGCGCATGCTGAAGTTCGCTTTCAACCTGACCGATGACGGACTGATGGGCCAGCAGGTCTTCGCGGGCGAGGCTACTCGCCTGGCGTACATGACCGACGAGGCCGTCGAGGGCAAGGAAGCGTTCCTGGAAAAGCGTGACCCGAACTGGGACGAGTTCCCGTTCTACTACTAGGGGCAGTTAGGGGGGGGCGCCGGCTGGGGCGCTCGTCGGGCCCTGCACTTTAGCGCTCATTCGTGGCTGTAGAACAGCCGAGAGCGTGCGCTACAGTCACGGGTCTGCGCTAGAGTGCCTCCGACGCTTCGACCGCCAGCCCGCCATTGCGAGTCGGGAGCACCGCACCTTCTACCTGATAAACCTCTCGCAGCATAGCTTCATTAATGACCTCTGCCGGAGGCCCTGCACTGCTGACCCGACCATCGGCTAGAACAACCACATGTTCGCAAAAGCGCGCCGCTTGCCCCAGGTCATGAAGTGTCATCACTACCGCGCAGGGCAATTCCCGCGCACACTTGCGTACCTGCCCGAGAAGCATCAATTGGTTACGCAAGTCGAGTGCGCTGGTGGGCTCGTCGAGAAGCAATACCCGAGGTCGTCGCACAACCGCCTGCGCAAAACTCACCAACTGCCGCTGTCCCCCAGACAACTCAGACATCAGCCGCGATGACAACGCAACCAACCCAAGTCGTTCAATGGTGGCCTGCACTTCTGCCCGCACTGTGGATCCGACACGCAGTGCGGAAAACCCAGAAAACGACTGTTGCCGGGCAAGCAGGACGCTTTCGTACACGGTCAATGAGCTCAGCGGCGGAGGGTCCTGTGGCAAATATAGAGATCTTTCAGCACGTACCTGCCCCGAGCAGTTTTCAAGGCCCGCCAAACACCTCAGCAGTGTCGATTTGCCAGCTCCGTTGGGACCGACCAACGCAGTCACGCTTCCCATCGGAAGAGGCCCAACGTCGACATTGTGCAGGACATGATGGCCGTCGTAAGCAAAAGACACTCCTCGCGCGCTAAGAGCGGACGATTCTGGAGGGGTTTCGCCGAGGGGTTTACCGTCAGGTTTACTGGGGCTGTCGTGATGACCATGTACAGCGTCGTTCCCGACAAAGCGACTTGCCTTTAGCCAACCCACATTTTCCTCCTCTGGCCAGCGATAATCGCGACAAATACGGGCACTCCTACAATTGCGGTAATAATGCCTACGGGAAGAATTACACCCGGTTGAATCACCTTCGACACTGCCGATGCCGCAACCAGAAGCAGCGCCCCTACCAAAGTCGAAGCAGTAAGAAAATAACGTTGATCTTCGCCTACCAATAAGCGCGCAACGTGTGGGCCGACGAGACCGATAAATCCAATCGTACCGGCCATCGACACAGCGGTTGCCGCCATAAAGGACACCACGATAAGGGTCAGCGCACGCAGTCGATCAACGTCTACGCCAAGGGCTTTTGCGCGGTCATCGCCCATCCGGAATGCAGTCAGCGACCAGGCATTGAGGTAAAAGAAGAGTAGCCCCATCACGAATATCACCGCGAGCAACGCAATCTGCGTCCAGTTCGAGCGGGTGAGACTGCCCATCGTCCAGAACACAACCTGTTCCAACTGCGTCTCCGAGGCCAGGTATTGCATCAGGGCCAGTAGAGCGTCGAAAAAGAATACAATCGCGATACCGAGGAGAATCATCCCCTCGACTCCTGGGCCACGAAATCGGGAAAAGAGCAGAATCGCAGCGCAGGCCAGCATCGCGAACACCCACGCAGTCCCGGCCATCCCCAGCACCGCACCGATTCCCTCAGAAGCGAAGCCGGTGACCACAGCCAGGGCAGCACCGAATCCGGCCGCCGCTGACACGCCCAGGGTGTACGGCTCGGCCAGGGGATTTCCCAGAATTGTCTGCATTTGTGAGCCCGCCGCTGCCAGCGTCGCTCCGACGAGCACTGCAGTCACGGTCATCGGAAGCCGAATGTCGAAAACAATCTGGTGGTCAATGGGTCGCGCACCAACCGGATGGGTCAATGTATGCAAAACTTCGCTGGCAGGCATGCTACCGCCACCGAGTAGAAAGTCAGCAAGCGATGTCAAAGCCAACACCACAGTAATCAGAGCGATTATCACCCACTTCTTCCGTGCTGCGCGCTGATACCAGTGAAAAGTTGACTGCACCATTACTCTATCAGGGCTGACTTCCTGCTCCCCGCGAACGGCGTCTCCGCTCCCCTGCGTTGTTGCCAGGTTTCCGTGCGAAACTTGCATGTTCGACATCACTCCAGCCCAGTCCAGAAGGTGCCCGAGGCCTCGATTGGCAGGAACTTATCGTGCAGGTCCTGTACCTCTCGTTCAGTGTCAATGTCGCCGAACAAGTCCGGGTGCATGGCCTTTGCAAACATCTCGACTGCCAGGAAGTTATATGGCGAATCGTAAAAATGATGCCATGCGACGAAAGTACGCTTACTTTTCACCGCGTCGACTTCACGCACAGCGGGTTGCTTACCGACGACATCGTGAAGGGCCTTTTGCGCCTCTTCCTTCGATTCCGAGTAACCCAGCGGTACGTAATTTCCTTCCTTGACCGGAGTCTTACCCTGATCCCAGTCTGCGCCTGTGGCAATGATGACTTCAGGATTCTTCCCGGCCAATGCCTCTGGCGATACCTGCCCTTGCTTCGCATCAATCATTTCGTCGCCAAGGTTTAGTCCACCGGCAAAATTGACAATCTGCGCCAGGTTGGACTTGGCGAAGGTTGAGCAGCAGTCAAAGTAACCGGGTGCTCGCCACAGGAATGTCGGTGTCGGTGCTGGTTTCTTCTCGGCAAGGCGGTCAGCGACCTTGTTGACCTTCTTCTCGTAGTAGTTGATAAAGTCTTCCGCCTGCTTTTCACGCCCCAGCAGTTGTCCCATCATTCGAATACTGGGCTCGGTGTTTTTCACTGGGTCAATGAAGTAGTCGACAGTCACCGTCGGCACGCCTGCCTTTTCTAATCCATCAACGATTCCAGCATCTTTAGCCGCGTCGAAGACACCCGCATTTACTACGAAGACATCGGGTCGGGACTCCAGAGCCTGTTCCAGCGACATAGTGTTGTTGTAAATCTCGCCTGTGGTCGGGATGTCCTTGATTTTGGGGAACTTCTCAACGTAGCGGTCGTAAGTGGCTTTGTCGTTTTCCTTCAGGTCCTCTGGCCAGGCAACGATCTTGTCAGTTGGATTGTCTGGGTTCAGAAGCGCCGTCGTGTAAAGCATCTTCTGCCCGCCCATCAGGATTCGCTCGACATTCTGCGGGACTTTAACTTCGCGTCCTAGCGCATCGACGACGGTACGCTTCTCACTGCTAGCGGATGCGTCTCCATTTCCATCTGAGCAAGCGGCGAGAAGGACGAGCGACATGCATAGGAGTACCGCGAAAAGCACCCTTGCGGGGAAGTCACGCAGTAGCACGCTTGGAGTAAGAGGAGAACTAACCTTCATTTTCTTCTTTCCGGAGCAGGCGGTCAGTCGACCGCATATTCAGCTCCTCGGATCCCCTTCGGTAGAGGGAAAACGTCATCTTTACGTGGATGGTTCAGACTATTTCTGGATGGGTGTTACGAAGCTTCGGCCGTCACACGGAACTAGTGGGTTGCAGGTGACGCTGCAGAGCGCGGTAAAGCAGAGCAGCGGTCGTGGAAAAGCCAAGGATGAGCCCAACCCAAACGCCATATCCTTCCCAACGAAGGCCAAGGCCAAGAATCAGGAGAGCTGGAACCCCCACCGCCCAGTAGCCCCAAAGGGTCGCACTGAGACCCGACTTCGTGTCGCGCAGCCCACGAAGGAGCCCCACCAGCACGTTCTGGGAGCCTTTAGCGAACTGCTGAAGCACGGCAAGGCACAACAAGATTGTCGCTATATGGCGTACATCGGGATTGGCACTAACGTTGGAATCAGTAAGGAACAGTCCAACGACGTACTTGCCCAGTAGCAACCAGAGCAAACCGACGACGGCAAGATAAATACCCACTGCGTGCAAAACCCGACGTGATACCTGTTTGACTGCCTCGGCACCATCCGCTAATGCACGGCTGACCAGTATAGATCCTCCGTGCGAGAAGCCGATACATACTTGGTAGACGATATAAGCGAGTTGGTTAACAACGGTGTGCGCTGCCAGCATGACTGGGCTAACCAGGCCCATCGCTAGACCTGCGATAGTAGTAATCGCAGCTTCAGAGCCGTAGGTAAGCGAAACTGGAATCCCAAGCCGAATAATGCGCCTCATGCATGCTGCGTCGCCGGGCCTCGGAATGACCGCGAAGAATTTCCGTAGCTGACGGTCTCTTTGCAGCAAGCCAGCAAAGGACAGCAGGGTAAAAACCTGGACGCAGGTGGTCGACAGACCGATGCCCACCAGTCCCCATGCAGTTCCCCATTCATTGACACTTGTTAGCCGGAGGAATCCAGCGTTGAGAGCAGCGTTGACAACGATGGAGATGAGCGTAACCACCAGCAGAGAGCCCGGCCGACGCATGCCGACTGCAAACTGCCGCAGGACATTGAGCCAAATCATCGGGATAAGGCCTGGTGCAAGCGCGACCGTCATCGAGAACGCTAGCTCGGCAACAGTGTCGTCGATGGGCAAGATGAGTGCAAGCGCACCAAATGAAATCACGATGAGGCCACCAATGATTGCAGTTGCGGTACCGACGGCCATGCAACTGCGTACCGCTTGGCGGATTCGCTCAGCCGCAACTTCCTCGCCTGTCTTTTCCCACTCCGACGCGGCCTCGGCTACTAGGTTGCCTCCGGCGGTGACCATACCGACACACATGGTGCGAATCTGGTTGTAGAACTGCATTGCGAGTCCGCCGCCGGCAATTGCCACTACACCGAGGGTCTGCAGCATCAGCACATCGGTCGTGGTTAGCGCAACCCCCGCTAGCTGAACGCCCGCGATGGGTAGCGCAAGCGAATAGACATCACGGTAGGACACGGTTTGCTGGCCAATTGCACGAGCTGGATTTATCACCCGGCCACCTCGAAGGAACTAGCAATGGCACGAGAATCACCATAGGCTCTGAGCATTCGCGAAACTTGACGCTCCATAACTTCTGAATACAAATGATTTTTCTGAAGCCAATCAGTATCAAAAATTGTGTCGAGATATTTCTCACCAGCATCACAAACAATGACGACCATTGTTGTTCCTGCCTGAAACTCGTGTAGATGACGCAAACCTTCGTAGATTGCAGCACCTGCTGTGCCTCCAACCATGAGCCCATGTTCCCTAGCCAACACTCGGGCCACAGCGAATGCCTTGACATCGCTAACTTTGACTCCATGGTCGATGAGGTTGTAGCGGACGTTATTGCCGATTTTGAAACCCGACGGAGCACCGGCACCTGATTGCTTATATGCCCCTGGCACCCCACCAAAAATGATGGAGCCTTCGGGTTCAACAGCCAACGACTCGGCGGTATGCCCAAGCTTCCTCAGATGTTCCGTTGTACCGCACAACGTCCCGCCCGTTCCAATTGCCGCAACGAGAACGTCAACCTTTTCTGGGATTTGCTCATCGAGTTCGTATGCAAGCTGCCAGTAACCAGCTGGGTTGTTGGGATTATTGTGCTGATCTGGCCACCATGCATCCGAGGTCTCGGCGACAATTTCTGCGGCCTTCGCACGTCTAAGGCTCGTAGACGGAACACAGGATTCTTTATCCCCGACGAAGACCAACTCTGCTCCAAGTGCTTGCATGGAACGCAGCTTGTCCTTAGCAGCGTGATGATCCACAATCGCCGTAAACTTGTATCCCCGCTGAGAGGCCACAAATGCCAGACCTAAACCAGTGTTTCCACTAGTGGGTTCAATGATTCTTCCGCCCGGCTTGAGCTCGCCGGAGATCTCCGCAGCAACAATCATCTCCAGCGCCATTCGCACCTTTACGCTTCCCGTCGGATTTAGGCAATCCATCTTCAGTAATAACCGGCTTCCGGATCCGGTATTACACAGTTCAAGAATTGGCGTGTTTCCAATTAAACTACAACTCTCAAGCGAACATGTTGCGCAAGGTTTTCTTAATTTTTTTTCAGAATATGGAAAATCAATCATGACAGACCCCAATTACACATTTAAACCAATTCCCGATATAAAGGCCTATCTATTTTCGGCAAGCTTCCCCGACCTTCCCAAACAAACCGCATGGGCAGGCGAATTTGATGAAATTCGCTTTCATTTTTGTCCATCTGATAACCAGCCGTATTGTGATAAATAACCAAATCCCCAACTCTCGGAATTCGATTCATTTGGACCTTTCGCCAAGTGAGCATGTCATATTCCATACAGCTACTTCCGCCAACACAGACACCAACCGAGCGCGATAGACAATTACTGCCACCGCTAGGCCTGCCCATGTAATTGGCGCCATCATCTGAGCCGGGATTCTCCCATAACGTCATGTCAGGCATGTATTCACTGCCTTTCCATTGCTCAGAAAGGCTCATACTTAAACCCGCAACAGTAATAATTATGTAGTCGTCTCTCCATTTCACACCCTGAATTGGAAAAACGCTCAATCCACAACCATCTAACGCCGCTCGGCCTGGTTCAATGGCCAACTGAAATCGCCCATTTTTTAGCCGTTCCGCAAGCGAAGTGCTAGTTTTATCAATCCTCTCAACTGAAGGCGAATTAGCTACTCCCGAAAGAATTTCATCTAACATTTCAGGGCCATCATTGCCCTGCCCACCATACGGATAAAGCCCTTCTGGAATTCGACCAGAATGAAAATAGTCTCGCTTATCCGGTGAATCAATAACCTTTTCCCGAAACATTTCCCACTGGGATGGCTCACAATACTGAACCGAAAATCCTCCACCTATGTCCAGCATCTCTGCCGTCCATCCTTTAATTCGAAGAATTTCCATAAAATCCAAAGCTTTATGTGCTTGGCGGTTACGCTGAGCGGGACTGTATCCGTTCAAATGGAAGGTCACGCCTCTACAGTCAATCCCATTACTAGATTGTTCTCGCAGGGCCTCAAGCTCTCGAAGCCACTGTGCCATGGAGGTGCCGAAGCGAGTCTCAGGCTGTTCTTCAGGCAGTAACCTAATCAACACCGGAGCATCAACGACTCCAAGATCCTTAGCCAGCGAATTAATTCGGAATAGTTCGCTCGGAGAATCTACTGCAATTAGAACTCTCTGCCTGAGAGCAAGAGTCAAAAGCGATTGCGATTTTTCCGCACCCGTAACAACTAAGTCGGCAGCACACACACCAGCGCCTAAAGCGCCGGTGAGCTCCTCCCCGCTCGCAACATCTACGCGATGACCCTCTTCGGCGACTGCGGGGATCCAGCACGCAGACTTATTTGCTTTGTGAGCGAAGTAGATATGCGAGTCGACTCCGTGACGCTCGCAAACAGCAGCAAAAGCATTCAAATTCTGGCGAAAAACCTGAGTATTTAGAACATGAAAAGGCCCTGCCGCTAGTGTGGCTAAACGAGTTAGTTCCGAGACGCCGTCACTTGGAATTGACAGTAAATCTTTCGCCCAGTCACGTTGTTTCGGGACCAGGGTCGAGGTCTTGGGCACAGAGGGTGTAGAAGCAAAAGTTTTATCGTTCACTTTTCATTTCCCGTAGTGCCGACAGCGAGCGTTACGACCATAGCGACACCTCCGTACCTCGCCCAGCAGAAAATGCACGAACCGCAAGTTCCTGAGCAACTGGAATATCCGTAATAATCATTCCCGTCGAGAATGCAAAAACTCGGTCAGTTTCATTCGTGCGCCCTGGGGCCTTTCGCGCGAGAATATCGGGTAGTGTTGCATCCAATTCCACTTCTTTGCCCTGGAGCAATCGCTGCCCAACTAGCTCGAACTGTCCGGCACTAGTAGCAATTACCCTGTCTGCAGCAGCAACAGCACCATCCGCAATTCCCTTGGAAGCAACAGAAATTAGCAGCCCACCTTCGGGAATCCATTCAGTTTGAATCGATGGGTGCCAGGCACGACCGGAAGCAACTACGGTGATATCGCTGCTTTGAACTGCCTTCATAACAGAAGCATCATCGCGTTCAACTAGTTCGATATTCCGCTCGGGAAACCAGTGATTAAGCGACTTCCGGCTTTTTTCTAATCCTCCCGGATGAGTTCCATGCAGCTGTAGTTTTTCGAGGCTCGGCACTGCTGTGACCAAGTAGGAAAGTGTGTTAACTGACTGAATCCCAGTGCCAAAAACAGTCACAGTCTTCGCATCAGCGCGTGCACATTCTCGCGCAATCAATGCTGTCGTAGCGGGAGTTCGCGAGGCTCCAACTTTTTGGCAGTCCATTAGCGCGTATGGCATGCCGCTTTCATCGTCGTAGAGACTAATGGTGGTGTAGTACTTATCTGGGTTGTCGCTTCCGTGGCGATAAGAGGTCTTGTATCCAACGAGATCACGGTTGGCATCAAAACCGAGCATCGAAAAAGCAATCGAGTCCCGGCTCTCAACCGGTAAGTCAATCATCATTTTTGTCGGGCACTGCGAGGAACCTTCCGCGAATGCCAAGTATCCATCTTCTACTGCACGGATAACCAGCGAAGGTTCGAGTTCGATATCTTCCAAGTCCGATCGGGTCAAAAGTCGAAGCTTTGGAGTTTTTGAATCAATCAATAGAAGTCCTTCAAGCAAGTAACGATTGATAGCCAACCATTCAACCAACAAAAGGAGAGCCTACACTACCTGTCATAGGTATGGCTACCCTAATTCCTAAATTCTATCGGCGATCACAGGCAGTGAAGGTTCAATGACTCCAAGCTGGGCGCTAAGCAATATCGCTACTCTAAGGCGACGACGCCGTCGCACACGGCGGCGAGAAGCCTGTGTTCATGGCTAATCATGAGAACACCGCCGCCAGATACGGCGAAATCCCGGATGACCTCGACGATTGCCGCGGAGTTGGCGGCGTCGAGCATGGCGGTCATCTCGTCGCAGATGAGGTAGCGTGGACCGGCGGCCAGGGTGCGAGCGACTGCGGCACGCTGGAGCTGCCCGTCTGAGACCTGGCTAGGGAAGCGATCGAGAAGGTCCGGAGTCAGCCCAACGTTTCGGATGAGCTCGTCGATGTCCACACTTTTCCCGGTTCGCTGACCATCCCGCCGCCCTTGCCGCCCCTGTCGTGCGGCTGAGCGAATGGTGCGCCCCAAAGTCATCCGCGGGTCGCAGGACCTTCGGGGAGACTGAAACACCATCCCAATCTGGCCACGAACCCGCTGCCCGGCGCGGCTGCGCACAGCGCCGACCGGCACCCCGTCGCAGAAGCACTGCCCTAAATCGGGCACTTCCAGGCCTGCGAGGATACGGCCGAGCGTGGACTTGCCAGCCCCCGAAGGCCCACGAAGCCCGACGATCTGCCCTGGATCAACCCTGATGGAAACGTCCGATAAAACGACTCTCGCAGAGCCGTCCTTGGCGCCGAATGACTTCGACACGTTCTCGGCGACCAGCGCTTTGCCACTCGCCTGCGCGTCACAGCTCACCGAAGCCTGCTCACTCACCAACGCCTTACTCACCACAGCCTCCTCGTTCATTTCCCCGCCTCCTCGAGCCTGCGCGCGTAGCAATAGTCCTCGTCCAGGTTCGTCAAGCTCGGCACCACGCCGGGCATCGGCCGCATGCCGTTTTCGGGCAGCGCTGCGAGCAGATCGCGCATGTATTCGCTGGCTGGGGCCTCAATCACCTGTTTTGCCGATCCCGTCTCCTCAAGGCGCGATGCGTACATCACTGCAACTCGGTCGGCGATGCCGCTATCGCGCAGCTCGGAAATGTCGTGCGTAATTAGCATGACTCCCACACCACTGTCGGCGATTTGGCGAAGCATGCGCAGCAGGGCCATGGTCAGGTCGGGGTCGAGGGAGGCCGTCGGCTCGTCAGCAATCACCAGAGCAGGGTCGCCAGCCAGGGCGAATGCCACTGCTGCGCGCTGCGCCATACCCCCGGAAAGTTCGTGGGGATACAGCGCCGCGACCTCCGCATCCAGGCTGACTCGCCGCAGCATCTCCTCCACCGTGTGGTTGCGCCCCAGAACGGAAATTGTTTCTTTTAGCTGTGCCCCGACCGTGCGCACCGGTGTCAAAAACGTCGCCGCCGACTGCGGTACTAGCGCGATTTGCCGCCCCGCCAGCTCCTCGTCAGTGCGAGCAAGGCCCGCGCCGGTACGTCGCCGCGCCAGAATTTCGATGGGCTCGGCGTTCCTCTCCGCTTCTGCACCACTGTCAGCTGCCCCTTCGCGCGGATAGAAACGCACCTGCCCCTCTACTCTCGCGTGCGGCGGCAGCATGCCAACCACCGCCGAGGCAATAATCGACTTTCCGCAGCCCGACTCACCCACAACCGCGACGACCTCTCCCCTACCCACAGTCAGGGACACGCCCGTCGCGGCATGCACCACGTCACCACCGCGCAGGGGAATCCGCACTGTCAGTCTCTCAATGTCCAGCAGCTTCTCTCGCTTGCCGACGCCCTCCCGAGCACTCACACCAGCACCTCCTGTCCGGTCACCCGCTCCTTCAAATGCGTGCCGACGGCCGCAATACACAACGTTGTGGCGACGAGGAAAAACGAGGGAAACACCAAAATCCACCAATGGCCGAGAAGCAGGGCGCCCTCGGCGTCGGCAAGCAGAGTCCCGAGAGACGGCTTGTGCGGCGGCAGGCCCACCCCAAGGAAAGACAGCGTCGACTCGTGCCAGATTGCGTGCGGGATCAGCAAGATAAGGCCGACCAAGGACTGCCCCAGTGCCGCCGGAACAACGTGCCGAGCTAGCACGCGTGCGCGGCTCATTCCGGACAGGAGCGCGGCCTCGACGAACTCGGCGCCCCGCAGATGCAGCACGGACGCACGGACCGTTCGGGTGATGGTCACCCAGTGCGTCAGTACCAGGGAGATGATGATTGCGGGGACCGAGCCTCGGAAAAGGCTGACGATGAGCAGCCCCAGTAGCAGGTGCGGCAGCGCGTTGGTGACGTCGGCGCTGCGCATAATGACGCGGTCGACGCGCCCGCCGAGCATGCCTGCGGTAACGCCGAGGACGATACCGACGATCGCCGAGCACACTGCCGTGACCAGTGCAATGAAAAGGGAAATGCGCATTCCCGCAGCAACTCGAACGAAAACGTCGTGCCCCTTCGAATCGGTACCGAAGAAGTGCTCAGGCCCCGGGGCGACACCGGAATTGGCAAAGTCGGTGAGCACCAGGTCGGAGTCGTGAAACAGCGGAGTTAAAAAGGCGTAGGCAGCGATGAGGACCAGGCACGCCACGGCCACGACCGGGGCGACCGGCCTCTTTGTCGTTTTAAGCATCTGCATCCACCCGTGGGTCGAGGACGACGAAGGCGACGTCGGCAAGCAGATTTCCGAGCAGGACGATAGCCGTCGTCGCGATAGTGAGAATGCTCAGCAGCGGAAAGTCCAAGCTCTGAGCCGATTTGACCAGCGCGGTTCCGAGCCCAGGCCACGCGAAGACCGCCTCCACCAGTGTCGATCCGACGACCAGCTCAGACAGTCGCGCGCCGATGAGCGCGAGGAAAGGCGGCACTGCGGTCGGCAGGATATGGGAGAAAATAATCGTTCGGCGCGGAATGCCGCGGACCTGCGCTCCGGTGACCGCGCCGGAGTCCATGACCTCGACGATGGACTCACGCAACGACAGCACCAGCCACGGCACCTGCGTAATCGCAAGAACGACAGCTGGCAGCGTAAGGTGCGCCACCGTAGAGGAGAAAGTCACGGGCTCGCCCGGGTAGGTCAGGCCTCCGGTGGGAAATAGCTTCCAGGCCAACGCAAAAAGGCCGAGGCCGCCGAGTGCAACGACGAAGGGCGGGGTCGCCTGAATCACCGTCGAGATCGACAGGACTAGCCGGTCTAGCACTCCCCCGCGCCGCACCGCAGCCCACAGTGCCAGAACGAATGACAGCGCGATAGCTCCGGCAAGTCCGCAGGCGCCGAGCAGCATCGTCCACGGCAGACGCTCGGCGAGCACCTGCGTCACCGGCTGTGAGTAGGACCTCGAAATGCCAAGGTCGCCCACCGCCAGGCCCTGCAGCCACACCAACCACGACTCCCACCAGGGCCTATCCAGCCCCAACTGGTGAGAAATCGAGACTCTCTGCGCTTCGGTCAGGTTGCCCGCCTGACCTTTGAGATACGCATCCAAAGGGTCGAAGGGGCTCACCGCCGCCAGCGCGAACACTGCTGCCGTCACCGCCACAACGATGGGAACGGCTACCAGCACTCGCCTCACGACGATTCCTGCGACCTGCCGTTTCCGGCTCTTGAAACGGGGTTGATGCTCAGAGGGGTGTAGACGCGGGTGTGAGTGCGGGCGCGAGCGAGGGTGAGGACGTGGGTGTGGCTCGGCTTTTGTCATTTACTTGTGCCATGCCCCCAGGTTGAACCACGGGCCGAAGTTCAGGCCGTGGGCATGGGGCTCAAGGATGGCATCCGGGTGCGTGTAGCCACGGTCGCGCTCGACATAGACATGGTCAACGTAGACCAGCTGCAGCATGGCGGGCTTTTCGGCGTAGAGCTTCTGAATCTTACGGTAGAGCTCGTCTCGCTTGGCCTGGTCCGCTTCGACGCGCGCCTGGTCGAGCAGCTTGTCGATCTCCGGGTTGACGTAGTCGGAGCCGTTATCCCACTTGGCACCGGCACCCGGCTCAGCGTACTTGGAGTGCAAGATTGAGTAGATCTGGCCGTCGACGGAGTACGGGGTACCGCCTCCTCCCAGCATGACCGGGGTCTTGGCGTAGTCCTCGCGGGTGACAGACTTGGAATCACGGGCGACCGGATTGACCTCAATGCCGACCTTCTTCAGGTCGGAGGCTGCGGCCAACGTCAGGTCTGTGCGGGCGTGATCGCGGTTCGGGAAGTAGATGACATCGAACGCGGCGCGCTGGCCGTCCTTGACGCGGATGCCGTCCGAGCCCTTCTTCCACCCGGCGTCGTCGAGAAGCTTCTCGGCCTTCGCGGTGTCGTGCTTGATCTCGGCGGTCGGGTCGTAGGCGTCGCCGTAGAAGTCCGCGAGGAAGGTGGAGTTCGGCTTCGCGTGGCCCTTCATCACGTCTTTCGCCATGGCCTCACGGTTGACAGCCAGGTTGACCGCATTGCGGATTGCCTGGTCACCGGTGACCGGGTTGCCCGCTGGAAGGGTGATTCCGCGCCAGTCCGCCGAATGCGCCGACTCGACCTTGAATCCCTCCTGGCCTTCAAATTCCTGCGCCAACGCCGGCTCCATAATGGTTCCGTCGCCCTCGCCGCCGCGCAGCTGCTGAGCACGGGAGTTTTCGTCCTGATTGACTCGGTAAATGACTTTCTTCAGCTCAGGGGCCCCGCCGTGATAATCCTCGCGGGCCGTGAAGATGGCCTCGTCGGCACGCAAAGATTCGAGCTTGAACGGGCCAGTTCCCACGGGCTTGGTATTGAGATCTGAGTCCTCGGCGGGCTTCAAATCATCGAAGTTGAAGGCCTCCGACGGGGCGATGCCGTTGAGGAGCTGGTGATCGAATTCCGCGTACGGGATATTCAGCTCGAAGACGACCTTGTCTCCGTCGGCGTGCACCTCATCGAGCATTTCCCAGTTCGGAGCCTCAGAGGAGGCCGAGCGCTCGTCGAGGATGGCCTTGTAGGTCGCCACGACGTCCTCCGGCCCGAAGGTGGTCCCGTCGGAGAAGGTGATTCCGTCCTTGATTGGAACGGTCCACGTTTTGTTGCCATTGCTCGGCTCGGCGGGGCCGGAGGCTAGCAGAGGCTCAAAGTCGACGGGCTTCGTGGAGGTGTCACCCGACACCGGCTTGAGCCGGAAAAGGCCCTCGTAGACCGGGGAATCGCCGGACCTGCTGTAACCAGCAACCGGGTTGTATCCGCCGGTTTCGTTGTTATCCAGCAGGACCAGGGTCTGCTCGGCGCTGGCGCCGGAGTCCCCGGCGGCACCGGAGGCGGACTTATCATCGGGGTTCGAACAGGCGGTCAACCCGAGGCCACAAATCGCAAGTGCAGAGACCGAGACAGCCAGGGTTCGCCCCGTGCGGGTAGAAAACATTTACTCCCCTTTATTGAAGGATAGGCACAACTAAGTAGTAACCGTTTTCATTATCTACTCATTGGAAACTTTATTTCAATGGTTCAAAATCTTTTCTTCTTGTTGCGCAAATGTTTAGAACCCAGGTAAAAGGCAGAAAAACCCCGAAGACCTGGTACGACGATGGCGGCAACACATAAGTGCTGCCGCCATCGACTCCCCCCATATTCGCTTATAAAGCGCTACGCTACCTTCGTAACCTCAAAACGCTGCTCCGGGTGGACGTAGGCCTCCTGCGCACGAACGAGCTCCAGCTCGCCAGAGCCGGACTCGTGCGTGACCTTTAGCAGCTCAAAGATGCTGGCCGCGGTGTTGCCCAACGCGACCGACAGGTCACCGTCAATACCGCGACCGCGCAGCAGGTTGCCCGCAAACAGCGCAGCCGTGACATCGCCGGAGCCGTTGCGCTTTAGCGGCAAGTATGGCGTCGCCACCAGCCATGCGCCCGAGCCGTTGACGGCGAGCATCTCAATCTCGCCCTCCTTGCGCTCCGGACGCAGCACGCTGGTGACCAGCACGGCCTCCGGGCCGAGCTCCCGAGCAGCATGAGCTGCCGCAATGGTGGACTCCAGATCACTGACCTCGCGGCCCGTCAGGTATCCCAGCTCAAACTGGTTCGGCGTAATCACGTCTGCCACCGGCACGACCTTGTCGCGCAGCAGCGGCGGAATGTCTTCCGAGACGTGGCAGCCACTCTTGGCATTTCCCATCACCGGGTCACACGAGTAAATGGCCTTCGGGTTGCGCTCCTTGGTCAGCGCCACGGCCTCGATGATGACATCCGCAATATCGCTACCGCCCTGGTAGCCGGAGATAATCGCGTTGACGTCGTCAAGCTTGCCCAGCTCATCGATACCCTTGATGACCTCGCGCACATCCGTGGCCGGAATCATCGGGCCGCGCCACTGGCCGTAACCGGTGTGGTTGGAAAAATCGACGGTGTGGACCGGCCACACTTCAAAACCTGCGCGCTGCAGCGGGAAAACGGCAGCGGAGTTACCCACGTGGCCATAGCTCACATGCGACTGGATGGACAGGATCGAGGGCACGCGGTTGAACTCCGCGACGGCTTCAGCTGCCTTTTCGGTAGGGGCCTGATTTTCGCTCATACCGTCTATATTGCAACGGATGCGCGAAAATCCCATATTCCCCTAGTAGGCGCTGGGGCGACGTCGGCTGGCTTTGAGCTCGGATCTGCGCTGCTTCTGCGCTTTACGACGGGCAATCGAGGCCCGACTCGGTCGAGTCCGCCGGCGCTTCGGAGGCGGTGGCTGCACGGCTTCCCGGATGAGATCGGCAAGGCGACGCCGGGCTTCCGCGCGGTTGCGTACCTGGGAGCGCTGCGTGGTGACCGACACGGTGAGTGTCGTGCCGTCGAGGCGGTGGCTGAGGTTCTGGAGGGCGCGGCGGCGGTGGACGTCGGAAAGCACGCTGAGCTCGGCAATATCGACCGATAGCTGCACCTTGGAGTCGGTGGTGTTAACGCCCTGACCGCCCGGCCCACCGGAGCGCGCGAAGCGTTCAGTGAGCTCCGCTGAGGGGATGACAAGGCCCTTTGGGATGCCGGGACCTGGTGGAATCTTCAGGGGTTTCATGATGGCCAGTGTAGAGGGCTCGTTTGTAATCGGATCTCGTTTTCCGATTCGCCTGTTTGAAGGCAAATGCTCATCTAAGCTGACGAATAACATTTATCCACTTATAAAAACAGCAAGAAAAGGCAGGATTGAGACACCATGGCCACTTCTGATTCCCCGTCCATTTTCATCTCCGGCGGCGCACAGGGCATTGGCCGCGCGGTGGCCGAGAAGTTCCTGGCTGCAGGCTGGACCGTAGGTGTCTACGACATCAACGAGGACGCCCTGGCGAAGCTCAAAGCTGAGCGCCCGGAGGTAATCGTCGGCAAGCTGGACGTGACAGACTTTAAGCAGTGGGAGGACGCGCTTGCGGACTTCACCTCCCACACCGGCGGCAAGCTGACAGTGCTGGACAATAACGCGGGCATCATCGGCGATGGCGATATCACCGACCAGTCGCCGGAGATTATTCGCGCGCAGGTGGACATCAACTGCACCGGCCTGACACTGGGCGCGAAGGCGGCGCACCCGTATCTGAAGCGCACCAAGGGATCTCACCTGGTCAACATGGGTTCGGCTTCGGGTATCTACGGTCAGCCGCACATCGCGCCGTACTCCGCGTCGAAGTTTTACGTCTCGGGTCTGACGCAGGCTCTGGATCTGGAATGGCGCAAGGACAAGATTCGCGTCGTCGCAATCATGCCGCTGTGGGCGAAGACCAAGCTGGCGGACGTTTCCGCTGGTTCGACCCGCCGTCTTGGCGTGCGCATCACACCGGACCAGGTCGCTGATGCCGTATGGAAGGCAACGCACCCGCAGAACTTCATCGAGCGCCAGCGCCACTTCTACTCGGTGTCAGCAGCGGACTTCATCCTGCGCTACCTGGGCAAGATTGGCCCGCAGTTCCTGTCCCGCCCGGTTAACGCAATCATCGCGGGTTAAGAGGCAAACTAGACCTATGCTCTTTGATCAACTCCCGCGCGACGATGCCCGCATCACGCCGGGAGTTGTTCATTTGCCGGGGTGGCTTACGCTGGAGCGGCAGGCGGGCATCATCACGCAACTCCGCGACATCGCCCGCGACGTTGCCGGCACTCCCCTGGCCATGACTCGCCCGCAGCTCAAAAGTGGTCAGATGCAGGTCTTTATGCTGCATCTCGGTCGCATGTGGGCCACCAATCCCTACCGCTACGTCACGCACGCAGGCGGCGTTCGCGTCCCGCCCGTGCCTGACAACCTGCTACAGCTCGCTACCGAAGCACTCGGCGCTGCCGCGCTTTACGACGAATCCCTCAGCCAGTGGCCCACCACTTTTCGGCCCGACATGGCGTTGGTCAACTACTACCCGCCCGGGGCCACCATGGGGATGCACCAGGATCGAAACGAAAACTACCCTGCCCCGATTGTGTCACTCTCTATCGGCGATGAGGCTCTGTTCCGCATTGGCGGGACTGAAAACCGCAACAAACCCTGGGATGACGTGACTCTCGCCAGCGGGGATGTGATTGTGTTTGGTGGTCCGAAGCGGCTTGCGTTTCATGGTGTGCCCAAGACTCGTCCGGGCACGCTGCCGGAAGGGTGCGGGCTTAAAGAGGGCCGCATCAACATCACATTCCGGCAAGTGGAAAACTCACACTAAACCGCGCAAGCCACCGACCGCTAGCCTAGACACATGCAGCGCACCGCTTCCTCCATGCACGCACAGCCTGCCACCGCGCAGACCCCTGCCCCACTCGACTGGCGCAGCCGGGTACGTTTCTTTGTCGGCTCGTTCCCAACTGCCGATCTCGCTATTGCGACTGCTTTCCTGCTGTGCTGCTGGTTGAGCATGACGCCGCTACTTACTTATGGCCCGAGCTTTACTTATGTCACCAATGTGATTCTGTCCGCGATGATTGCCGGGGCCGCAGCGTTTCGTCGTAAAGCAGTGCGTGCATCGTTTGTGGTTACGTACAGTGCCCTAGCGGGTCTCGCCTTGCTGGTGTGGCTATCCCCAGTGAACCTTGGGCTAGACCCCATTATTGTTGCTGCCCCACTATCTCTATGGGCTGTGACCAGGTGGGAACCGAATCGCACCTGGGGCATCGTTGGGCTGTTTTTAGGGTTGATTGGCAGCTTCCTCAACCCGGCAGTTCCTGCCTTCGGCTTTACCCCGGAACGACTATTGGTCTTCGGACTACCGGCGGTGCTTATCACGGCGAGCGCGTACGCAGTGCCACTATGGCTGCGCATCAACGCCGAGGAACATGCCGCGGAGTTGGAGAACGTCGTGGCGCTCAACAAGCTGGAGTTGTCCAGGGAGCTTCACGACGTCGTGGGGCACGGACTCACCTCTATTAAGGTTCAGGCCCAAACCGCTCTGTACCTGGCGGAGATGGATGGCTCACGAGCGGAATCCGCTGCTGAAAAGACCACGCTGGAAGGTATTGCCCAGACCGCAGACCAATCGTTGCGGGATGTGCATGCGCTTGTCGATGCGCTACGTGATGGCGGCGAGATTAGCGCTGACCCGAATGAGATTCCGCGTCTGGTTGCGGCAGTTTGTCCGCCGGGTCGCGATGTTTCGGTGACTCTGCCGGAGTCTTATGGAGACCTGGCGGATTGGCCACTCGCGAAGCGTTTGACTTTGGTGCGGGCAGTGACGGAGTTGGCCGCGAATATGGCCAAGCACTCATCGGGCGCTGGTCAGCTGGCACTGGTAATCGATCCACCTGCCGATGCTGATGACAGCCCGGCGCGGGTTCATTTGGTGACTGCAAACCGGGCTGAGAGCGAAACTTTGGAACCCAGGAAGCGAGCTGGCGCTGGCCTGATTGGTCTGGAAGAACGCGTGGCTCAGCTCGGTGGCGAGATGACTTATGGTGAAAGCGACGGCATGTTCCGCGTCAGTATTCGGCTGTAAGCGGTTCGACCGAAGCAGGGCTGACTGTCAATCCTGTTGAGAAAGACGAGCAATGGATGTAATTCGAGTATTAGTGGCTGAAGATCAGGCTTTGATTCGGCAGTCTTTCGCGCAGCTTATTGATGCCCACCCGCAGATGAAAGTCATTGGTGCCGTGGGCGACGGCGCCGAGGCTGTGCGTCTTGCCTCCGGAGCCGATGTGGTCGTCATGGACATTCGAATGCCCGTGATGGACGGTATCGAGGCCACACGACAGATTGTGCAAGGCGTGCCGTCCGGAGGTGCGGCTCGCGCTTCCACTCCAAAAGTCTTGGTACTGACCACTTTCCGCGAAGAAGACCTGGTGCTCGGCGCTTTAGAAGCTGGGGCCGCAGGCTTTTTGCTCAAAGACTCCAATCCCCGTGAGCTGCTTTCGGCCATCATGCGTATCCACCGTGGTGAAGGAGTCATCGATCCGAAGGTGACGCCGATGGTGTTGCGGCATGTTTCACCGCGCGCACCGCACTCAGGACAGCCAGCGAGAGCGTTCTCGACACATGGCGCTGACTCAGACCCCACTCACACAGGAACCCAATTCACACCCCGCGAACAGGAGATTTTGAACCTCGTCTGCCAAGGGCTTTCCAATGACGAAATTGCTCGCAGGTTGGTTGTCGCTACAACGACAGTGAAAACCCATGTGAAATCCCTGTTGACCAAGACAGGCTCACGCAGTCGCGTGGATCTTGTCATTTGGGCTGCGAAAAACGGGCTGCTGTAGCTTCTCCTCGCTGGTACCGTCATCCTCGCTATCGCCTCCTCCCTAGGGAGGATATTTCCGCCACCTCATCCTCAGGGAGGGCGCGAACCGTGCCAAACACTCCTATTACTTAAGGCATGAACGCACCAACCCCCACCTCAGGCCCTTCCGCAGACGCCGCCGCTCCCCTCCTCCAGCTGCGCGGCATCACTGTCTCCTACGGCAAGAACGAACCTGTCCTGAACGGCCTCGATATGAACGTCCGCGCCGGCGAGGTCTACGGGCTATTGGGACTCAACGGCGCAGGTAAATCCACGTTGATGAGCACGGTGCTTGGGCTAATTCCCTACTCCGGTGAAATCAGTATTGCGGGACGCCCATGGTCCGTTGCCGACCTAGACCTCATCGGCGCCTCCATCAATGGCCCGGCGTTCTACCCGCAGCTCTCGGCCACCGACAACCTCAAGGTTCACGCGCACCTGACCGGCACGGACAAGAGCCGTATCGCCGAAGTCCTCGACTTGGTCGGGCTTCATGCTGGTAACAAGCGTGCCCGCGCTTTCTCAACGGGCATGAAGGTTCGTCTTTCCCTGGCGATGGCGCTGCTCACCGACCCCGACATTGTGCTTCTCGACGAGCCCACCAACGGCCTCGACCCCGAAGCTATCGTGGGCCTGCGCACCTTGTTGCGAAATCTTGCCGCTAGTGGCAAGGCCGTCGTGGTGTCCTCCCATCAACTCGGAGAGGTCGAGAAGAGCGTTGACCACCTTGGCGTCCTTGCTGGTGGCCGACTGGTCTACGAAGGCCCGCTGGCTGACTTTGCGGCTGCTGGTCAATCCCTCGAGCAAGCTTTCTTCACCGCAGTAGGTGTTGCCCGATGAGCACTCAACCGCACACGCGCACTCTTAACACGCGCACCGTTCCTGCCCGCCGCTACTTCCGCGCCGAGCTACTGCGGGCAAAGTGGTCACTCACCATGTTTCTTCCCATCATCATGGTGGCAATCGCTCTGGTCAGCATGGTCTTTTCTAGAGGCGTTGACGCCACCGCCATGGCGAGCGCCCACATCTACTCGCTTATCCTGCTTCCTCCCCTGGCTGCTATTACGTCCGTCATCGGCCAAAACCGTGAAGAAAAACTCCGCCAAGGCGGCCTAATCTGGCGCAATATCTCGGGCACTCGAGTGCTCCTTGCCCGCGCAGCCACTGTCATTGCCTCCGCGGCCCTCGGTCACGCATTGATGGCTGCACTCCTTGCCCGGAGCGTGAGCACCGCATTGCAATTCACGCTCTTTAGCACGTTGTCATTCTTCGTCTTCTGGACATTCGGCCTTGCCCTATGGCGCCTTGTGCCACGCGCAGCTCTCTTCCTCGCTCCGCTCGCTTCCATCGCTTGGGCCATCGCAGGAACACTGGACGCCATGAGCCCAAACTGGAAAGTTCTCCCGTGGACCTGGGCAATCCGCCCAACGTTACCTATCCACGGAGTGCAGGCTAATTCCATCTCGGCTCCCGCCGACAGCGAGATCTGGAACATCGCCATCCTGCCGCCCGCGTTGCTGCATTTACTCCTCGGGCTAGGTCTATTTGCCATCGCATTGCTTGCGCACGGAAAATCTCTCAGCTTGCCGACGGGCCGGGAACGCAGCACTTCGTCGTTAAGCCATGGCATGAGCGCGACCCTTCCCTGGCGCACCTGGTGGAGTCTCGCAGCGCTGATGCTTGCCGGACTTGCGGTCGTGCGTGTGGTGTGGAACCCGGAGTATGCGCTGGGGCTGCTGAGTTTCGTCTGCGTGCCGACGGCCGCAACCGTGGTGGCCATCATGACATGGACTTCGCAAGCCGATGCCTGGCCAGCACTGATGTATCGGCGTGCGCGACGCAGCATCACGCTCCGACTGTTTGCCTTGGATATGGCGTTTCTCCTGCCGGTGCTGGTGGTTGCGGTGGTGATCAGTGGTGCAGGCGGCGAGACCAATAGCCAGACGGGCATTAACCCCTGGCCGTACCAGGCGGTCATCGCTCCTCTTGTGGCCGCGATGATTGTGGCCGTGACCGGCTTAATTGCGCGTCGAAGTGTGGCGGCCGCAATCTTTGTCTCGGTCGCGCTCGGCGGTTGGGCGGTGATGGTTGGCGGTGATGTCCTCAGCGCCTCACCGCTGTGGTGGACCTCGGAATGGGGATGGACTTGGGTAGTCCGTGATTACCCCGAGCGGTGGCCGTCGATGGTTCTCGTGTCCGCCATTGTGATGGCGGCGTTCGTGGCTTGGGCTCGGGCGACATCGCTAAAGGCCATCCGATCCCAAGATTGACAGCGGTGCCGCGAGCACCCCACCTACTCCTCGATCGCCTCGCGGACCTCTTCGACACTGAGGTTGGAGTCTTCAATCTCCTCGCGGGCCTCCTTGTTCCGGCCACGGCGGACCAGGCGGAAGATGCGCTTGCGGCGGGAAGTCTCTTCACTGATGCGCTCGCGGCCGCGCAACCAGGCAACAAGCATGACAGTAATGAGCAGCAGACCGATGTAGCCCAGGATTGGGTAGACCCAACCGATTAGGTTCTGGAAGCCCATGAAGCTCAAGGCGAAACCGAGCAAGACCAGCGCGACGTAGACAATCTTGAATTTTTCCGGGTGATTTGCGGTGACGCGACGCCCCAGTGCGTAGAACATGCCAAGTGCCGTGTTGAAGATCATGCCAAGGATTACCACGGCCATGGCCTGGCCTAGCCACGGGTGCAGTCGATTAATGACGGTGAGCATTGGCACGGCATCGGTGGCGACGGTACCAACAGTGTGGAACAACGTGATGGTGGTGATCAGCAGCATCGCGGAGTAGATCAAACCACCGGTAAACCCACCGGCTCCAGCGGCGCGGGGATTGAACAGGCTACCGCCAATAACAATCGCCATGGAAACCGCAACCATCAGGTTAAAACCGACATAGTTCACTGCGGCGACAACCCAGTTCGGCAGAGTGGTCGGGACTTCCGCAACGGCAGCTGCCTGCTCCGCGGCTGGGGTGGCATCGGTGAACGCCAGCGTATAAACACTGGCCAGCAGGATAAAGCCGACGATAAACGGCGTGATGGAACCGATCACTGTGGTCACTCGGTCAACATCGAGGAAACCGGCTGCAATGGTAACCAGCACCATGATTACGGCACCGATCCACACGGGGATGCCCCACTGCTGCTCCATGTTGGCACCGGCACCGGCGAACATGACGAACCCTGTGGCGAAGAGCGTGATAATCACGCCAATGTCCAGTACTCGCGAGAAGATGGGGTGCGATACGCGTCGGAAAACTTCGCCGTGCTCGCTGGCCTGAAAGTAGCTTCCCAGCTGCAAAATGATCATCGCCATCAGGCTCATGATCACCGCTGAGAGAACGGCACCCCAGACACCATTGATGCCAAAGGCGACGAAGTATTGCATGATTTCCTGACCCGTCGCAAAGCCCGCGCCGACGACCACGCCGACGAAGGCAAATGCAACGCGCAGTACTTGCTTCACCACAAGGGTTCACTCCTATTCGACTATCTGATTGATATAACCACCTTACTTTTCTCAGTGAGTTTTACTAATCGCGACTGACCGTTCTAAAAAGCTTCGCCTTTAAATTCCGCAGGCCACGCCGGTCGAATGCACTGGGCAGTAGCCGTTCGGATTCTTAAACAAGTACTGCTGATGCTCATCCTCGGCTCGGTAGTACTCCCCTGCCGGAGTCTCCGCGAGTGGCTTAATCTCCGTGGTGATGGCCCCCAGGCCAGCGTCGGCAAGCTTCGGCGCGTAGGCATCGGCGATCTCCTGTGCCCGGCGCGCTTGCTCGGGCGTCGTCGTGTAGATCGCGGAACGGTACTGCGTGCCGACATCATTACCCTGGCGGTAGCCCTGCGTGGGATCGTGGGCTTCGAAGGCCTTGGCGATCAGCTGGTCGAAGCTAATCTGCTCCGGGTCGTAGACGACCTCCACAATCTCGGTGTGGTTGGTGCGTCCGGTGCAGGACTCGCGGTAGGTGGGATTTGGCGTCACGCCACCGGCGAACCCGACCGATGTGCTGAGCACGCCCGGTGTTTCCCAAAACAGCTTCTCAGCGCCCCAGTAACAGCCAATCCCGATGTAGACGACCTCCTGGCCTTCCTCCCATGGGCCGGTGATCGGCGTGCCGAGCACCGCATGCGGCTTCGGATTTTCCAACACCGGGTGCGAGCCGCCCTTGAGCGCCTCATCTTCCGGCACCAGCTCTGCGGACCTGCCAAAAATCCAACCCATCTTCTACGCCTTTCTATCTATGACTGTCTTTGGTCTGCGCAACGCGCCCGAGGCCACGATTGTTCCGACCTCGCCACCAGAAACTACGGCACAACACGGGCTATGGTTTGGGTTGTGCGTACGCTCAGCCTGCTTTCCGTCAATCCCCACGACCCGACCGCCATCCTGCCCGACCTCCGCGCCGCGCTGGACGGTGAGGTCTCTCTTCTTCCCGTTCCGCTTCACGACGGCACGCGCGCCTCAATCTTGCGGAACTCGCAACGCGCAGGTGAGCCGATTGATGAGTCCATCGCGCTTGTTGTCGGCACTTCCGGTTCCACCGGCACACCGAAGGGTGCACAGCTGACGGTGGATAACTTGGTCTCCTCTGCTACCGCTACACATCAGTGGCTCGGCGGTGAAGGACAGTGGATGCTGGCGATGCCGGCCTACCATATCGCTGGCCTGCAGGTTCTCATTCGTTCGCTGCTCGCTGGCACGGATCCGGTGTGTGTGGATGTGACCGACGGTTTTGATGTTGCCGCATTCGCCGACGGCGCCGAGACCCTCACCAGCGATCGCGCCTACACGTCGCTGGCTCCGATGCAGCTGGCCAAGGCTATGGAAGAACCCTTTGGTGCGGCAGCCCTGCGCCTGTTTGATGCCGTCCTTGTCGGCGGCGCAGCTTTGAACCCGCAGGTGGCAGCGCGGGCCGAAGAGCTCGGCATCAACGTCGTAACCACCTATGGTTCCTCCGAGACAGCCGGCGGCTGCGTCTACGACGGACAGCCCATCGAGGGTGCACAGGTCGCCATCGAAAATGGTCGTGTTTGGCTGGGCGGGCCGATGATTGCACACGGTTACCGCAACGCGCCCGGTCACGAGGCTTTCCATAAACCAGGTTGGTTCGCCACCTCCGATGCGGGCGAGATCCGCGATGGCCGACTGGTCATCACGGGCCGCTTGGACACCATCATCGACTCCGGCGGGTTGAAACTGCACCCGGAAGTTCTCGAACGTGAACTGCTCGCCATCGACGGAGTAACAGGTGCCTGCGTGGTGGGCGTGCCGCACCCACGGCTCGGCCACGCCATCGTCGCAGCGTATGAAGGCACGGCTGAGCTCGGCGATATTATGGACGAGCTCGGCGATGCTGAAGACGCCGGGCGAATCAATCACTGGATGATTCCGAAGGACCTGCGTCGTGTGGAGGCTCTGCCACTGATTGGTCCGGGCAAGGTCGACCGGAAGAAAGTCGCGGCGCTCTTTTAGCTCATTCAGACACGCATTAGTTCAAGGCATTTGGTGTCACGTCCTATTATTAATTCATGTCTGAAGCACCAAAGAGTCCTGCAACGGCGTCGTTAAGCGATTGGCTGGAAGGCGCGCGCCCCCATACCTGGGCGAATGCGTTTGCGCCGGTCATCGTCGGTGTCGGAGCGGCATCGACGCACGCGCCGATTATCTGGGGACGTGCGGTGCTCGCGCTGGTTGTCGCGTGGGCGTTGATTGTGGGCGTGAACTTCGCCAACGACTACTCCGATGGCATCCGCGGCACTGACGATGACCGCTCGGGCCCGCTGCGCCTGACGGGTTCTGGTCTGGTCGAGCCGAAGGTTGTGAAGTACGCGGCGTTCGGTTCCTTTGGTGTCGCCGGTCTTGCCGGTGTGGCGCTGTCCCTGATGAGCGCGTGGTGGCTCATTCTGGTCGGTGCACTGTGCATCGCGGCTGCGTGGTTCTACACCGGCGGTAAAAATCCCTACGGTTATCGCGGACTTGGCGAGGTCTCGGTCTTCGTCTTCTTCGGTCTCGTCGCGGTGCTCGGCACGGAATTCACCCAGACGGGCTCGCTGTCTTGGGTCGGCCTGGCCTGCGCAATTGGTATTGGTTCGGTGTCTTCTGCCGTGAACCTGGCGAACAACTTGCGCGACATCCCCACCGACGCCGCCACCGGCAAGATCACGTTGGCAGTTCGCCTGGGCGACTTCCGCACCCGCATCGTCTGGCAGATTCTCTCCCTCATGCCCGCGCTGGCCAGCATCTTTATCGCTTTCTGGCGCCCATGGGCGCTGGTGGGTCTGCTCATCGTGCCGCTGTGGGTGAAGGCCTCCGAGCCAATTCGCATGCATAAGAAGGGCAAAGAGCTCATCCCGGTACTGGGGCTTACCGGCAAGATGATGCTTGCCTGGTCCGTCATTACGGCACTCGCACTCGCGCTCAGCTAGGGGGTACCGATGGACTTCCGCACACTGACGCACAAGGCGCTTGACGACGTCCAGGAGGCCGCAACCCGAGTTGGCGACACAGCAGCCAAGGCTCCAGCTTTCGCCCGCAGCGCTGCTCTGCGCCTGACCAAATCGGGACGACGCCGACTGGCGCTGGAGCACGGCGCGCTGCATTCACAGACCCGTGAACCGGGACTCACCGATCTCACGTCAACCGGCGTGGTGCATATCAAGACCGCACCGGTCACAGCCGAGATTGCGGCCAAGGACGATGAGCGGAAGGCCAGCGACAAGCCGGATGCTGTCACCACCGATATTCCGGTGCACTGGTACGAGGTTGAACCTAGCGAACCCGCCAAAGAACCCGTGACCATCGTCTTCGTCCACGGCTTCACCCTGGCTGGCGAGTCCTGGTACCGGCAGTTCAACGCGCTGCGGAAGTCGCACCCGGAAGCACGCCTGTTGACTATGGATCTGCGCGGCCACGGCCAGACCGGTGCGGTTCCGGCTTCACTCTGCACGGTCGAAGGGGCTGCGGCCGATGCGCTTGCCGTGATCGCGGAACGTGCCGCGACCGGCAAGCTCATTGTGGTTGGGCATTCGCTAGGCGGTTTGATTGCACTGCACATGGTGCGGGCTGCCGAGGAGAGCATTCGCCGTCGGATCGCGGGCGTAGTGTTGATTTCCACGTCTATCGACAAGCTGGCCGCCCAGGGTGTGCCGCAGATTCTGGCGTCCCCGGTGGCGGATGCGGCGCGCAATGCAATTGAGTCCTCGCCGAAGGAGATTCGCAAGTTCCGCGAGGCAATCGCGTCACTGATGGCGCCGTCGTTGGCGGTGGCGGTGTTCGCCCGGCGCACGGACTACGAGATCATCGAGTTCCACGCGGCCATGATTAATGAAACACCGCTGGAAACTTTCGTGGGATATCTCGACGACCTGCAGGATCACGACGAGTTCGCATCCGGGCCTTACTTGGAGGGCTTGCCAGGAGCGGTACTGGTGGGCACGAAGGACGATGTCACTCCGCGCAAGCAAGCAGACCTAATTATGGAAAAGTGGCCGGACGCCGAACTGGTTGAAGTCGACGGGGCCGGCCACATGTTGCCGCTCGAGGCTCCGGAAGCGGTGAACCGGGCTATCGAGCGGGCCCTGGAGAAGGTGCGCTAGTTTTCCTCGCGGTCCTTAATCTGCTGCGCAATGTATTCCTTGTGCGCGCGGCGGTTCTCCGACCACACTGCAACAGACTCATTGGCCTGGACGCGCAGCTTCGGGAACACAAAAACCGACAGCGGCATCGCAATAATCAGTGCGAACACAGCCGTAATTGCAGCCGGAATCTGCACATTAACGAGGTAGATAATCACGAGCAGAATGAAGAACAGCACTAGGAATAGCAGCAGACGAGCAAGGCCGTACCAGAACAGCCCCTTCATGGCATTGCCGCGACCAGCATTCTTGGTCACCGGAGCTGCTGGCATCTGAGCCTCAGAAGCCAACTTGTCCTGCTCTGCTGGATTGGTCATTAAACCCTCACCTCTACGTGTTACGCCTGTGCTGTGCCCGGGCGTTGCTAGCGTCCATGGCTGTTCGTGTCCAACGTTCCTTTGTACCCTAACGAACTCTGTACGCCGTACCGCATGCAGTGCGATACCCCTCGTGGGCACTACGGGACTCGTTGCGTATTCTAGTCGGTAAATCCAGGAGGTTAGCTATTACATGGGTCGGCTCATTCTGCTGCTGTTCATCATCCTTGTCGTAGTCATGCTGTGGAAGGCATTTGGCCCCGGCAGTCGCGGCAACGGCATGCGACGTATTTCCGCTCCGCAACCGGAACCCCGTCCGCTCGCTCCCGACGATGATCCGGAGTTTCTCTGGAAGCTCAAGAAGGCCGAATTCGATCGCCGTAAACGTGAGCAGGAGCTGCAGGAGCGGCGCGAACGGGAGCAGGACGACAACCCCGATAATCCCGGCGAAACTGACTAAACGTCCTTGCCACGCAGCAACAACTGCTGTAGATATTCCCCGTAGCCACTGGCGCTGAGGGCGTCGGCACGCGCGCTAAGCGCAGCATCGTCAATGAATCCCATGCGCCACGCCACCTCTTCCGGCGAGCCAATCTTTAGCCCCTGCCGCTGCTCAATCGTGCGCACGAAATCACCCGCGGCCATCAGATTGTCCACCGTGCCCGTGTCCAGCCATGCCGTGCCGCGCGGCAGCACCTCTACCTGCAGTTTCCCGCGCTCCAAGTAGGCGCGGTTAACATCCGTGATTTCCAATTCGCCGCGTGACGACGGTTGCAGCGAGCGAGCTATCTCAACAACCTCGGCATCATAGAAGTACAAACCAGGCACCGCGAAATGGCTGCGTGGTTTCTTCGGTTTCTCCTGGATCGCCACGGCTTTGCCGCTTTGGTCGAAGTCCACGACTCCATAGGCTGTGGGATCTGCGACCCAGTAGGCGAAGATCGCTCCGCCATCGACGTTATGGAAGCGGCGCAGCTGCGTGCCCAAGCCAGCACCGTAAAAGATGTTGTCGCCGAGGATGAGGGCAACGGAGTCATCGCCGATGTGGTCCGCACCGATGATGAACGCTTCAGCGAGACCACGGGGCTCGTCTTGGGTGGCAAAGGTGAGGGTGAGGCCCCACTGCGAGCCGTCGCCAAGCAAGCGTTCAAACTGCGGGGCATCATGCGGCGTGGTGATGACGAGGATGTCCCTGATTCCCGCTAGCATCAGCGTGCTCAGCGGGTAGTAAATCATCGGCTTGTCATAGACGGGAACCAGCTGCTTGCTTACGCCAAGTGTGATGGGAAACAGCCGAGAGCCCGTACCACCTGCGAGGATGATGCCCTTCATAGTGCTCGCGCCTTTCTGCCTTACTGCCCGGCCGCTTCGTTGGCGATTGCCCACTCGTCGCGAGCCATGTTCTCAAGATCCTTGCAGTCAAACTCACTGGGGAGCTTATTGCCCTCGGCCTCGAACTGCTCGATAGTCGGAGCCTTCTGATCGCGCTCGGAGAGAATCATGTCCGCGTCGGTGAGACCACCCTTGGCCAGCAGCGCAGCCAGGTCAATTCCGAGAGTCGGGTCCTGGATGCTAACAGCACGCTCTGCCTCCGGGTTGTAACCGGTGGAAGTGAGGTAAGTGAGCACAGAGTCGTCGGCAAGCGAGACGAAGCCATGTCCGATGCCGTTGGGCAGATAGACCACTCGGCGGGTCTTGCTGTCGAGCTCGAAAACCTCGACCTTGCCGAAGGTATCGGAGCCGCGACGCAGGTCAACCGCAATGTCGAGGATGTGGCCCGCGGGACAAGTAACCAGCTTCGCCTGGCCGGGGTGGCCATCTGGCGCGGTGCTGACGTCAGCGAAGTGCAGGCCACGGACAACGCCTGCGGCGGAGACACTCATGTTGGCCTGCTCCGGGAAGAACGGGTAGCCCGTGGCCTCGGCGAATGCGTCGAGGCGATACCACTCGTGGAAACTACCGCGGCTGTCGCCGTGGATGACCGGTTCGAAGGTGAAAACGCCGTCGATAGAAGTGGGCTGGAATGTGCTCTTAGGGCTCATGGGTAACAAGTGTAGACGGGGCGCCCGGGCTGAGGCTGTGGCACGCGTTGAGTGTGCACTGAGTGTGCGTTGAGGGTTCGCTAGGCATGCCCCAGCAGCGAACTACAACTCCTGCTCGCGCTCCGCGTAGCCAGCCTCAGCGGCATCGTAGGCCGCCGCCCACCAGGACTCGTTGGCGCGATACCAGTCGATGGTCTCGGCGAGCCCCGCGGAAAAGTCTTGGTAGCGCGGCTGCCAGCCAAGGCTGCGGATGGATGCGGGGTCAATCGCATAACGACGGTCATGCCCCGGGCGGTCAGTGACATGGACAAAGTCGGACCGCTCACGACCGAAGCCCTCCAGGATGTCTCCGACCACGTCGAGGTTGGAACGCTCGCCATCGGCACCAATCAGGTAGGTCTCCCCCACCTCGCCGGCATCCAAGATTGCCCAGACCGCGTCGTTGTGGTCATCGACGTGAATCCAGTCCCGAACATTCTCGCCAGTGCCGTACACGCGAGGGCTACGACCGCGCAACAGACCACAGATCTGGCGGGGAATCAGCTTCTCCGGATGCTGCCTCGGCCCGTAGTTGTTCGAGCAGTTACTAATCGTCGCAACCAACCCGAAGCTGCGCACCCACGCCCGGACAAAGTGATCCGCTGAAGCCTTGGAGGCCGAGTAGGGGCTGGAGGGTTTGTACGCGGTGGCCGTCGTAAAGCGTGCTGGATCGTCGAGAGCGAGATCGCCGAAGACCTCGTCGGTGGAGATGTGGTGAAGGCGGACGTCGTGGGTGGCGCAAGCCTTGGCCAGATTCACGGTGCCCATGACATTAGTGGTGACGAAGGGATCGGCATCCACCAGCGAATTGTCGTTATGGCTCTCTGCGGCGAAGTGGACGACCACGTCGAAGCGGGGCACGAGGCGATCGATCAGCTCCGCGTCACGAACATCGCCGCGGATGATTTCACAGTCCGCGCCATCCAAGCTCGCAGGGTTCGCGGCATAGGTGAAAGCGTCCAGCACCGTGACATTCACATCGGGCCGTGTAGCCAGAGTGCGGAGAACGAAGTTGGAACCAATAAAGCCGGCACCACCGGTGACGAGAACGCGCATGGAAGCGATTCTAGTTCACCCGGCGATGCCGGCTTTGTACAAGTGTGAAGACTTAGTTCAGACCAGCGTAGGAGTGCAGGCCCGAAACCACCTGGTTGATGAAGAAGAGGTTGAACACCATGGTGGCAAAACCGAAGATGTTGATCCACGCGGCCTTGGTATTACGCCAACCCGAAGTCGCGCGAGCGTGCAGGTACAGGGCGTAGATAATCCAGGTAATCAGCGCCGTTGTCTCCTTCGGATCCCAGCCCCAGTAGCGGCCCCATGCGGACTCCGCCCAAATAGCACCCAGCACAATGCCCAGACCGAACAGCGGGAAGGACCAAATGGCGGTGCGGTAAGCAATCGCATCCAGCTTCTGAGCATCCGGTAGTGGCGCGACCAGTTTGCCCAGGAAGCCCTTTTCCTTGCCCTCGCGGTTGTACATCCGCAGCATGTAGAGAATCGAGGCAACACCGGAAATCAGTGCGATACTGCACCCGATAGAAATAATCGAGACGTGAACCGGAATCCAAATCGACTGCAGTGCCGGCACCACCGGAGCAGCCTCAACATATAGGTTCTTACCACCGTAAAACATCAGCGCCAGAATCGGAGCCAACAGCCACGGCCAGAACACACGCATGGTTTCACGATGCAGTACGCCAGCTGCAATTGCCATAGCAAAGAGGATTGAAACTGATACGTACTCGTAGAGGTTGCCCCACGGGAAACGCTGCACGGCCAGGCCACGCAGCAGCACCGATGCAAAGTGCACGGCCACCCCGACGTAAATCAGCATTTCCGTCACAACGCCGAGTCGGTTCGTCAGCACCTGGTTCTTAGGCTCGCTTGCCGACGACTTCGTCGCCGACTCCCCCGAGTCAGCAACACTAGCGGTGGTAGCTCCCTCACCCGCACCGGCGGCTACCAGCTCGCGTTCCGCAACCTGGCTTTTCGCTTCAGCGGCCGCGATACGACGACTGTAGTAGGCAATGGAAATAACAAAGGCCACAAGATAAAAGGCGAAGGCCGTGAAGTACGACCAGTCCGAAAACTGCGCCAGTGTCTTATTGACGAGCATGTACTTGGCTCCAAAGTGTGGAATTAGCGGAATACTTCTTCAAACCCTAGTACTAAAGCAGGACTAAGCAAAAGGGGACCGGGGACACGGGGGACGCAAAAATGCGCGGAGGCGCAATTCTCGCCCCCGCGCATTCACCCTGCAGTAATGATGGACCAGACTTAGTGGTCAGTTAGCTTTTGTCCTTGTCGTCCGCGCTCTCGTCGGTCGCAGCATTGTTGTCAGCAGCATCCTCGTCATCACTGTCACGTTCCAGGATGTCATCTACGATGTACTGGAACTCCTCGCCCCAACCTGCCTTGTCGGTGCGGGCAAGGCCACCGAACTCAACGCGAGTGCGGCCATCTTCCAGCGGGAACATGCGCACCCAAACACGTCGGCGCTTAATGCCCAACGAAAGAACCATGCCCGCCAGTGCGGCCACAGTTGCCACCAGCACCCAGAACTGCGTGGGATCGTGCGAAACCTGCAAGTTGACGAATTCCTTCGCACCGAGGAATTCAATCTTGGTGCCGTCGGCAAGCTCGGTGGATTCGCCCTGCTTGAGGTTGACGCGGGCTTCCTTAGCCAGCTGACCCGAGTGCATCAGATCGCGGTCGAGGGAAAACAGCCCCTGCGAACGACCGGTGTCCAAGCCCGCGTCGCCGCGGTAGATGTCGACAGCCACGGCTGGGTCCTGCATAGCCGGGTAAGAGGACTGCAGCAGGGCGCCCTTTTCACCGGTGAACTCGGCGGTCGGAGCGAACAGGCCCTCGATTGCGATCTGGTTCTGGCGGCGCTCGAACAAGTCCGGGTACATCCCCGCCGGTGGGTCAAAGCGCAGCGCACCAGAGGACAGGAAGAAGGTCGGATCATCCGGACGGAACTGAACAATCGAGGTACGCGACTCACCATTCGGCCAGGTCACCTTAAAGGCCGGGGCAAAGCCGTGCCCCTGCAGGTACACACGGTCACCGGCGACGCGCAGCGGATGGTTGACCTGCAGCGTGGTCTTTTCCCACTCATCGACCGGCTTGCGCATATCCTCTTCTTCTGCGAATCGGATATGAGAGGTAAACATCTTGGCCTGACCGTTCGGCAGGTAATCGGCGAAGAAGTCATCGACCTGAATACAGAACGGGTTCAGAGTTGTACCGTCGAAGGTGTTGCCAGCACGCAGCGAGTCATAGTTCGCAGCAGCGGTGTTACAGAACGGAACGCCCACCGCGCTATTGACGTTGTCGTCAGAAATCTCGGTGCCGGTGTTGGTCAGCAAAATGACCTGACCCTCGTAATAGATCATGCGGCCCAAGCCGACGATGATAATCAGCAGCGCAATGCCCAGGTGGAACACCAGGTTGCCAAACTCACGCAGGTATCCCTTCTCCGCAGAGAAGGAGCGCGCCCCAGCACGGTCTTCATCTGCTGGGGTTTCGGTCAACGCCCACTTGTTCAGGCGTTCACGCACCCGCTCAGAAACTCCATCCGCAGAGGCATCGACCACGGCTTCGTCGTGAAGCGGAAGACGCGCCAACCGTTTCGGCGCCCTAGCCGGTGGTGTCTTCATGGCCTTGTAGTGGTCGATGGTGCGCGGAATAATGCAGCCGACCAGGGAAATCAGCAGCAATGCCACGATGGCGACGAACCAGACGGACGAGAAGACATCGAAAAGCTGCAGCTTATCCATGATCTCGGCGGTCTTGCCGTTGGCGGCAAGATACTGGTCGACCTTGTCCTTATTCAGCGAGCGCTGTGGCAACAGGGCGCCCGGAACCGCTGCGAAAGCGAGGATGAACAGCAGAATCAGCGCCGTGCGCATGCTGGTCAACCAGTTCCAGACCTGCTGGAAGGGCTGTCGTACCTTATTCCAATTCACCGACATCGAAAAATCTTTCACTAAATTGGCGTTACCGTATCAGTAATAAAAGCGGCCTGAACCCAGGCAACAAAAACATCCCACAGTCCCGTGACCAGGGCAATTCCGACCAGCACCAGCGCCACACCACCGATGAGCTGAATAGTTCGCGAGTGCTTACGCAGGAAGTCCACTCCGCGCATCGCACGCGCCGACCCCAGCGCCACCAAAATGAACGGCAGCCCCAGCCCCAGGCAGTAAGCGATAATCAGCGCCACTCCCCTGGCCGCGGTCATACCCTGCGTGCCCGCGGACACCGAAATAATTGCAGTCAGCGTCGGGCCCAGACACGGCGTCCACCCCAGCGCGAACACCGCGCCGAGCAGGGGCGCTCCCAGCCACGTGGTCCAGCGCTTCGGCGCCATGCGGGTGTCCTTCTGCAGCGCTGGCACCATGCCCATGAAGGCAAGACCCATCACGATGGTCACCACGCCACCGACAATCGTCAGCGTGCGCGCCTGCAAACGCAACGTGGACACGAGCCCGAAAATAGAGGCCGAACCCAGCACAAAAATGACAGTAAAGCCCAACACGAACAGCAACGCAGCCAGGCCGACGCGGGCTGTTGAGGAACGCTGGCCACGGTGTCCATCGCCGTCCTGCTTATCGACGGTGGTTGCGTCCGCAACTCCCGTCGTCACGCCATTGCCCTGCGCCCCCGATGCTCCGGAAATACCAGTGAGATAGGAGACATAACCGGGCACAAGCGGAATAACGCACGGGCTGGCGAAGGAGACGAGACCGGCCAGTGCAGCGGCGAGCAGCCCCAACACAATGGGACCGCCGGTGGCGACGTCGGCGAACTGTTGGCCGATGCCATCGGCAGAAAAGATCGTGTCCATGGCAAGAGTTGACATGCCGGGGCCTAGCCCTCCGCCTTCACTTCATTGACGGCCTTCATCAGCATTGTGTGATCGACCTCGCGGAGGAAGACCTTCGCCGGGCGGTGCTGCTTGTCCAGGATGATGGTCGTCGGAATCACCGACGCCGGGATACCACCGAGCGCACCGGCGTTGACGAAAGCCGGATCGTAGATGGACGGGTAGGTGATGCCGTTGTCCTTCACAAAGTCGATGGGAGCTTGGCGGACATTGTCGCGGACGTTAATGCCGAGGACAGTGCCGATGCCTTCCTCTTCCATCTGTTCTTGGACGTACTGCAGGTCATCCGACTCGGAGCGGCACGGTGCGCACCACTGGCCCCAGGCGTTCAGAACCACAATCTGGTCCTTGAAGTCATCGAGGGAGATTTCCTTGTCGTCGTCCTCGAGAGAAGGACCGAAGACATTGCCGACCGGCTTGCGCTCCTCCGGTGCGTAGTCAATGATTTGCTGACCACCCGGAGAAACGAACTCGAACTGACCGCCAACGGCAACGGCGTCGTGTCCCACCGACTCTCCGGGGTTACATGCCACGAGCGACAGAGACAGAGTTGCTGCCGCCAGCGTTGCTGCAATTCGGGACGATGAGACCTTGGCCACCTGGGGTGCCACCTTCCGGGGTCAGTGAAACTTCAACAAAACTATTTATTCACCTTACAGGTGACCGGCCGGCTCACTGTAGCGCACGTCGACAATGGTGTCTCCGACGAAGATCAAAGAGGTCACGCTCGCCAAATCACACTGCCTAGTTGCCGGGTTGTGGGCGAGCTTCAAGTACCGCGCACGACGCTGAGCTGCAATGATGCACAGCTGGTGCGTCACCAGCACCGCTTCCCCTCCCTCGGCGGCCTCGCGGGCTCGCTCGATGGCGTGGAACATACGGTCCGCGATCTCCTCGTAGGGCTCGCCCCAGCTGGGCACGCTCGGACGACGCAGCCGTGGCCAGTACTTCGGATTCCACAGTGCGGAGTCAATGCCCTTGATGTGCAAACCCTCAAAGGAGTTGCCAGCCTCCAGCAAATCTTCATCCAGGGTCGGCTTCATGCCGATTACCTCGGTGAATGGCTGTGAGGTTTCCTGCGTGCGCTGCAGCGGAGAGCAGGCGAAGTAGCGGATGTCGTGGCCTTCGAAGGACGAGGCCGTGGCCGCTGCCTGACGCTGACCGCGCTCAGACAGGTGCCAGCCGGGCAGGCGACCGTAGAGAATCTTATCCGGGTTATAAACCTCGCCGTGGCGGACGAGATGTACGACCGTGGTCTTGGCGTGCTTTGTTGCACGCTTAGACGCCTGGTTTTCCGGCTGTGTCGGCTGCGATTCCTGCTGTGCTGCCTGCGAATTGGTCTTGTTCGGCACGTGTCACCTACTCCGGCTTGGCGGTTGCCGCCGCCTCGGCCGCGCGGGCTGCTGCACGCTCGATGATTTCGAAGTCGGCGTCGGTCAGCGCAGCGGAGACGAACCAGGTCTCGTAGCAAGAAGCCGGCGGGTAGACACCATTGGCCAGTAGGGCGTGGAAGAAAGCCGGGTAGCGGAAAGTATCCGCTGCCTGCATCTGCTCAAAGTTATGGCCCTCGCCCTCGGCGAAGCGCGGCGAGAGCATCGTGCCCGCACGCTGAATGTGGTGAGCCACGCCCTGCTTGGTCAGGGCATCGGACAGAATCGTGGCCAGGCGATCTGCATTGGCTGCGACGGTGTCATAGACATCCTTCGTGGCATTTTCCAGGTTGGCCAGGCCAGCTGCCATAGCGACCGGGTTACCGGAGAGTGTGCCTGCCTGGTACACCGGACCGTTCGGAGCCAAGTACTCCATGATGTCGCGGCGACCACCGAAGGCAGCTGCCGGCAGACCACCGGAGACGACCTTGCCGAAGGTGGTCAGGTCACCGGCCACACCATCAATGCCGTACCAGCCGTTGTAGGAAGCGCGGAAGCCAGTCATGACCTCATCGAGAATCAGCAGTGCGCCGTCTGCGTGGCAGACTTCCTTCAACTTCGCGTTGAAGTTGTCCTGCGGTGCGACGGTACCCATGTTGCCCGCTGCCGCCTCAGTGATGACACAGGCAATCTCGCCCGGGTTCTCAGCGAATGCGGCCTTGACGGCCTCAATGTCGTTATAAGGAACAACAATGGTGTCGGCAGCCGATGCACCGGTGACACCCGGCGAATCCGGCAGACCAAAAGTAGCGACACCGGAACCGGCCGATGCCAGCAGCGCGTCGACGTGACCGTGGTAGCAGCCGGCGAACTTGATGATCTTGGAACGGCCAGTGAAACCGCGAGCCAGGCGAACTGCGGACATGGTGGCCTCAGTGCCGGAGTTGACCAGACGCACCTCATCTACCGACGTGCGCTCAACGATGTGACGAGCCAGGTCGGTCTCAGCCGTGGTCGGAGCGCCGAAAGACAAACCGCGAGTGGCGGCGCTCTGAACGGCCTCCACCACTGCCGGGTGCGCGTGGCCCAGAATCATTGGACCCCACGAGCAGACCAAGTCCACATATTCGTTGCCATCAACATCCACGAGACGAGAGCCCGCGGCGTGGTCAATGAAACGTGGGGTGCCACCGACGGAACCGAAGGCGCGGACCGGCGAGTTCACGCCACCCGGCGTCACTGCCTGAGCCTGCGTAAAGAACTCTGCCGAACGATCGGTGAGCTCAACGTTTTCTGGGACATGAGGAGCATTAATGTCTTGAGTCACGGTGACCATCGTAGACGGCCACTCGGATGAAGGGCTACCCTGCCCTACCAACGTCCCAGCTTCACCCTGAATAGATGCTTGCGGCGAGAGGACACTCGACGGGATCGCCAGTCGATCCACAAGCTGGAGAAAATCATCAAAAGCGATGCCAGCAGCGGGTGAATCATACCGGTCATACCCAGCAGGATGACCGCAACGTTGTAGAACCACGCAAAGTAGATGTTGGAGTCCATCATCCGCACCACAGCACGTGCGATTTCAATGGCCTCCGGAATCGACAACACGTTGTTACGCAGTGCCACGACATCGGCGTAATCAACATCAAGATTCTGATTGCCTTCGGTGTTGTCCATCAAAACACCCACGTCAGCGGCACGCAGAGAGTCCCGGATGTCCTTGTCGCCAACCATCACGACAGTCTCGCCGTCACTGTGGACCGAACGCACCGCAATGGCCTTGCGGGAGGCAATGATGCCCGCGAATACTCGTGAGATATTCAGCCGGTCAGCAAAACGACGGGCTACTGGATACGGATCTCGCGTGATCATCATGGTGTCCACGCCCATATCCTCAAGCTGGTCAATGCTCTCGACCGCATCGGGCTTAATGTCCTCACCAATGGTGATGACACCACGGACCTTGCCACGCCACGACACCACCATCGGAGTACCGCCACTGAGCGCAGCCACGGCCATTTTCTCGCTGAGTGCAGTGAGATCACGCGGACGCCAAACACGCCCCTCAACAAAGCGCATCTCCAACTTGTCGTCCGAGTCCTTCACCGGGATCTCTACCTGGCCAACGAACGCACCGTCTTCCGCAATTGCGACGTGTACAGTCTCAATCCAGTGCGGCACCTCGCCACCGCCGGAACCGGCGTCGCGGGATACACGGCACGCGCGCACGATTGCCGCTGATGCCGGGTGGTTGCTCTCCATCATGAGAGCGCCCGCCACACGCAGAACCAGATCCGGATTTTCATTGCGCTCAGCGGCGACACCGAGCACGTGGGTGTCACCCTCGGTCAGCGTTCCAACTCGGTTAAAAATCACCACATCGGCAGCGGCCAGCTTTCGGAAAGTCTCATTGCCACGAATCAAGATTCCGTTACTAGCACCGGCCAGAATCCCGATGCGCTGCACGGTCGACGTAGACATTGCCAATGCCACCGGCGCGATGCCCGAGAGCATAGCCAGCGCCACCGCGAGGGCACCGCTCATCGTGCCAGTCGCCAGCCACCAGCCGCAAAAAGCCACGCCCGCCAACGACAGCGTCCATGGCACCAGCTCTGATGCCGAGTGCACTGCGGTCTGGTGCATCACCGTTTCTTCTCGAACCGCTTGACGAAGCCAGCGCGCTATCGATGACGCCCGGGTCTTGAAACCGGTGCGTTCCACGCGCACCTTGAGCTCCGAATCCAGGTTGATTGCACCGGCCCAAACCTTGGAATTGACCTTGACCTTCTGCGGTTCAACGCCGATACCGAGTAGCTGCGCATCCATCGTGGACGCACCACCGATGACTGAGCCATCAACCGGAATCACCGAGTGCGGTGGAACCACGATGTCATCACCGATATTGAGCTCCGCGACCGTCACCTCCACCCGTTTCGGCTCCGCGGATTTAGCGCTCTTGCGCACGACTGTCACGTTTCGCTCAGCTGGAATGCGCAGGTTGCGCAAGATTTGTCCAGTACGCACCTTGTTGTAGCGCGTAAACATGCGACCTGTTAGCAACAGCACAGTCAGGCCGCACGCAACGTCGAAAAACACCTCTGCCGAGGCGCTTTCCCGGTAGTTGAAAGCAAACCAAGTGGGCGCAGTGGTATATCCAATCTGTCCCGCGGGACCAAAGATAAGCTGCGCTAGCGACCACAGCCACGCCAGCAGGATGGCAATGGAGCTCGCCCCATCCAGCGCCGACATCCGCCGACGCAGGGACGCCGCCATTGCCCGGTGGAACGGCCAACCACCCCACCACACCACAATCGTGGTCAGCACAAGACACATCCACTGCCAACCCGGGAACTGCCAGTTGACGTTCAACGACGTCACCAGCACCGGAATCGATAGGAACAGGCTTCCCCAAAAGCGTTGCTTGGTCACCAGTTCACGCGCCGTGAACAGTACTTCCGCGCCACCGCCGCTTCGGCGCAAGGCCGCTTCACGACGGCGAATGCGCTCCTCCTCATTCTGTTGAGCGGCAGCCGGAACAGCGGGACGGCGATGTTGTGACACATCCAGCCGAGTTGCACGACGCCGAAGCGTGCTGCGCGTGAGGTACGACTCGACCCCAATTTCGCGGAGAGCTTCGATGAACTGATTCGGATCGATGGTATCGGGCGCGGTAATCCACGCGCGTCCGGGCTTGTAGACCACAGAGGCGGTCACATCTGGAAAGGATTCCAAAACATGCTCAGCACGCTCAGCGCTCTCGGCGTTTTCCAAGTTTTCCAGGATGAGTGCGAAAGCTGTGTTGGACTGGCCTCTGCGGTGTGCAAGCCGCTGATGGGCACTTTCTTCGTCGATGTCCTGACGGCTTCGTGGCAATGCCTTACGAGCAGCGACCTTGGCATCCACAATCGCTTGTTCAACGCGATTGTCCAGAGAGAAATCAAACTCACCGGTGTCACTCATGGCCTTTGAAACTTTCCGTCTAATCCTGTGGCTGGTTGGCGCGCGTGAGCGCTAATTCACGATAGAGCAACAGTAGTCCACACGCCATCGCCAGGCTGGGCGCGATAACCCATACAGTCAGCGCTCCAGCCATAATGGCAAAGAACATGGCGAGAGCCGTGATAATCACCATGATGAGCAGGCAGTTCCGGGAGAGTTTGAACTCAGTGGCCGTCGGCAAGCAGCCGCTACCAATAAGCGAGCAGACCAGCGTCACACCGGCGACGATGTAGATATCGCGGCCAACGGCGGCGGGAGCCTGCGAATAGTCGCCGGTGACCAGTATCAAGCTCAGGACAATCTGGGCGATGAGCGCGACGAAGAGCACCCACTGCCAGGGCCGACTCGGCAGGGACATCATCGCTTGGACTCCTCAGGCTGCTTGGATTGCTTGGGCTGTGACTGGCCCAGCTGCTGTTGCCGCTTTGGATCAGCGCCATGCTTCGACGCTCTCGGCAGATGCGATTCCGGAGCGGACGGGGTCCACGGTTTCGACGGGCGCTGATGATCGAAGTAGTCCTTGGATTCCTTCGAAGCGGCGAGCACTAGACCCGCTACCGCGGCAGTGGCCGAGGCGATTCGCACAATTCCGCTGATAAGAACGAGGGATGCCGGCACTCCCGATTCTGAAGCCGTAGAAGAGAAGAAGGACATCAGCGCCGACAGTGCCAGGTAAAGCGAGCCGATAACCAGCACGGTGCGAGCACCTTCGCTCCCCTTGCGCATTCGCTCGATAATGGCGAAGAACGCGATGCAAAGCCCCACTGCGAAAAAGAACGCGATAACGATAGTCGCCTTCATGGCAGCATCAATCTGGCCCTCGCTGAAACCCGGGAAATTCTCCTTAGCGGTTGAGGGGCTCATCAGCATTTCCGGATGCAGCCAGTAGGTCACCGTAGCTACCGCAGCGACGAGCAGCTGCAACACGGCCGTAACCCGCCACGCCTGCCTAGCTCCCTCGACCTGCTCGGGAATTGCGGGCTTCTTCTCTTCTTTAGTCATCCGTCCACTTCTCGATATTTGCTACTGCACGTTCACCCGAGCGAATTAGAACTGGGCGCGCAGCTTCTTCGCCAAGTCCACCGCTGCGTAGGTCAAAATCTGCTCCGCACCGGCACGGCGAATGCTCAGTACTGCCTCCATCATCGCAGCATCCAGGTCAATCCACCCGTTGGCGGCAGCGGCGTGAATCATCGCGTACTCACCAGAGACCTGGTAGGCGGCAACCGGCACCGGCGACATATCCGCGACCTCGCGCAGAATGTCCAGGTAGCTCATGGCCGGCTTGACCATCACCATGTCCGCACCTTCGTCAACGTCGAGCTGCACTTCAAGCAGGGACTCACGACGGTTTGCAGGATCCTGCTGGTAGGTACGGCGATCACCCTGCAGCGAGCTGCCCACAGCTTCACGGAATGGACCGTAGAAGGCGGAGGCGTACTTTGCCGAGTACGCCATGATGGAGACATCCTCATGGCCAGCGGCATCCAAGCCCTCGCGAATTGCGGCAATCTGGCCGTCCATCATGCCCGAAGGGGACACGATATGGGCACCGGCGTCGGCCTGCGCAACGGCCATCTTGATGTAGTTAATCAGCGTGCGGTCATTCTCAACGACCGTGTTGCCGAAGCGGTCCTTGCCCAGCACACCACAGTGGCCGTGGTCAGTGAACTCATCCAGGCAGGTGTCGGCCATAATCAAAATGTCATTCCCGAACTCGTCGCGGAGACGACGCAGGGCACGGTTGAGTACGCCCTCCGGATTCCAGGACTCAGAGCCCTCGCCGTCCTTGTCCGCATCCAGCGGGACACCGAAGAGGTCAACTGCCGAGATACCTGCCTCAACAGCCTCGCGCACAGCTTCTACCAGGGAGTCCTCGGTATGCTGCACTACCCCGGGCAGGGAGCTGATTGGCTTCGGCTCATCAATCCCATCTGCAACAAACATGGGCAGGATGAGATTTTTCGGAGTCAGTGTCGTCTCCGCCGTCATCGCACGCATCACCGGGTTGGTGCGCAGCCTGCGTGGGCGACGAATCGGGAGAGGAAATCCAAACTGTTCGAGATCGATTTCGCGGGATGATTCAGAAGCTCCAGATGTAGTCATAAAGACAACCTTAATCAAAACGCGAACTCGCTCCGGTACGCCCCTGCTCAGTCCTTGGTTTTACGCGAACGACGACGCTTCTTGCGCGGTGGTGGCAGCTGCCCTGCCGCCCGCAGTTGCGCAACATGCTCTGCCAGCGCATCCACCAGCTCCGGGATGCTTGCGCGCTCCGGCACGACATCTACCCGCAGGCCGTACTCGCGAGCCGTGGCTGCGGCCATCGGCCCGATGCAGGCAATGATGGTGCGAGCATGCGGCTTACCCGCGATGCCGACCAGGTTCTTCACCGTCGACCCCGAGGTGAAGCACACTGCGTCGAAGCCACCGGACTTAATCATGTCGCGGATATCCGCACTCGGTGGCGCTGCCCGCACGGTACGGTAAGCGACCACATCATCAACTTCCCAGCCCAGGTCAATCAGACCGTCGACAAGCACATCGGTGCCGATATCGGCGCGCGGCAGCAGCACGCGGTTGACCGGATCGAGATCCTCGATGTACTCCGGGAACACGTCGACAATGCCCGCGGCATTTTGACGAGTGTCATCCGGAAGCAGCTCCGGAGTGATGCCGAGATCGCGGATGGCAGCGGCGGTGCGATGGCCGACGGCTGCGATGCGGACCCCAGCGAAGGAGCGCGCGTCCAAGCCGAATTCCTGGAACTTCTCCCACACTGCGGTGACGGCGTTGACGGAAGTGAAGACAACCCACTGGTAACGGCCGTCGACAAGCCCCTTGATGGCGCGTTCCATCTGCGCCGGGCTGCGCGGTGGCTCGATTGAGATGGTCGGGACCTCAATCGGGATGGCGCCGTGCGCAACGAGACGGGCACTCATCGGGCCTGCCTGCGCCTTGGCACGTGGGACCAGCACCTTCCATCCGTAGAGAGCGCGGTTTTCCCACCATGAGTACTTCGAACGATTGTCCACACCCTTGCCAAGCGTGACCACCAGCGGACCGGTCAGGTCACCCGAGAGCTGCGCCAAGGTGCCCAGCGTGACGTCGTAGGTGCGCTGCAGACGAGTCGTACCGTTGACAGTCACCGACACCGGCAACGACGACGGCAGGCCGCGTTCGCCGAGCTCAGTTGCAATGGCGGACAGGTCGTCCTGCACGGCCTGCAGTACCAGCGGCTGCGGTGCCTGGGCCAGCTCGTCCCAGTCCACATCGGCGCGATCGAGATCGGTCTCCGTGTACGTCGAGCCCAACGCGATACCGGCAAATGCCGGGACGGTGGAGGGCACGGACATGCCAGGGACGATCTGGAACTCAACATCGGCGTGCGAGACCTCGTTGATTTCGGCCAGCAGCGAATCGTTGGTCAGCGGATTGCCTGCCACCAAACGCACCACGTCATTGCCTTTAGCGGCTTCCTCGACGAGCAATTCTGCCATCTTCTTGGGATCGTCGATAGGCGTGCGCAGATCTGCGGCGGTCGGTGGTGCCGGACGCGGCGGCTTACGACGAGATCCCTTGGCCTTGGCTGCGGCGCACATGCGCTCGTACTCTTCCTCGGCTTCCTTCAGCAGCTCGGGAAGAACAGGCACATCGGTTGCGACGAGCTCTCGAACCCCCGGCATGACATCGGCGTCGACGTAGGCGATAGCGGTGTCTGCGAGAATCTCACGGGCGCGAAGCGTCAGCAGGTCGGGATTTCCAGGACCAGCGCCGACGAACAGGATGCGTCCCGTTGCTGAGGGGAGGGAGGTGTTCATCGTTGCGGAGTGATTTCTTTTCTATTGGTTGTTCACTTTTCGTGCCGATGAGTCTCTAAGGAAGAAAGCGGACATGCGCCAACGCATGTGAGGGGCAGGTAGATACCTGAATCTCACATGCGAGCACACGAAGGAAACCCTTATCCCAACGGCATGCATACAGGCCTATTAGCATAAAGGGTTTGAGCCAAATTAACTAACCGGCTACTTTTGAGATTCCCGCAGGGTATCGCCCATTACCTCATGAGCACCCCGTTCGAGCAGGGCCGCCGCAACCTTCCGGCCAAGCTCATCGGCCTTATCCACGTTTGCGGTAGCGGTCTCGAGCAACTGACGCGAACCGTCGAGTGCGAACACCCCCGCCTGCAGGGTGAGTTCACCACTGTCGCTCACGGTTGAGTAGGCCGCGACCGGAGCGGTGCAGCCCGCTTCCAGCTCATTGAGTACCGCGCGCTCAGCGACAGCCCGGGCATGGGACACCGGGTGGTCAATCTTGCGCAGAATATCCACAATTTCGCGGTCAGCAGTGCGGCACTCCAGCGCCAGGGCGCCCTGAGCCGGGGCTGGCATGAGGACATCCACATCCAGGGATTCCGCAATCTCTCCGAGGCGACCCGTGCGCTCCAGCCCAGCGCGAGCCAGAATGACAGCGTCCAAGTCCTCAGAGACGCGCCCCATGCGGGTTTCGATGTTTCCACGCAATGGTACAAGTTCCAGATCGGAGCGCAGCGCACGCAGCTGAGAGACACGACGCGGCGCGGAGGTACCCACACGAGCCCCCTCAGGCAGGTCCATCAGCGGCGTGGCATCGCGGGAAATCAGCGCTTCTCGCGGATCGACGCGCTCCGGCACGGCTGCGACCATCATGTCGTCTTCCGGCAGGGTCGGCAGGTCCTTAAACGAGTGCACGATAATGTCGCACACCCCCTCGCGGAGTGCATGACGCAGCGCCTGGGTGAAGACACCGATGCCAATCTTTTCCACCGGGTCGTGGCGGTTATGGTCACCGGCGGTCTTTACAATCACCAGCTCTGCAGGCTGTCCCAGCTCAATCAGTGCATCACGGACGTGACCGGCCTGTGTCGTGGCCAGTTCCGAGCCCCTGGTACCGATACGAATAGTCGCTGGGTCAGGCATGTTTCCCTCCGGGTGTTAATTTTTGGTGGTTTCAGCAACGCCTTCAATGATGGCACTACTGTCAAGACCATACTGCTCAAATCCCTGCATCCGCCCAATTCGGCCCTCTACCATGAGATCTGCGGGGATATCGGTGTCAGCATACAGGCCAGAGGGGGTGGATAGGGGCAGGTCGAAGAGCTTCTGCAGGGCAAGCGCGTAGTTGCCACCACCCTGCTGGCTAGAAAGCTTCTTGACCTGAACCGTTGGCGCGTGCAAGAGCTTATCGACGACGCGGCGAACCGTGGACTCGACCTCGCGACGTTCCTTTTGAGTAAGACCCGGTGTCTTCGCCTCCAGGCGAGCGAGCTCAGCCGCCGCCACATCCGCCGCGCGCTCACGCAGAGCGCGAACAGTCGGTGCTACCTCGCTTGCGCGCTGCGCCGTGAGGTAGGACTCCAACTCTTCGGCCACAATGTCGCGCGCTGCAGCCTCATCATCACGACCCGGAACCTCCGTGCGAGTCATCTGCAGCAATTCGATGTTGAAGAGTGCGATCCCCTCAAGCCCGGAGACATCCTCCGCGACGTCGCGAGGCATAGACAAATCGACGATGGCGAGCGGGCCGTGGTCGACAACATCTGCAGCTGAGACCACTGGAGTCATGGCTCCGGTGGCACTGACGAGAATGTCCACATCATCGAGGACATCAGCGAAATCATGCAACGCAATAGCAGTAGCGGGGATGCCCGCTTCGATCGAGTGGTTAGCCAGGTTCTGCGCCCGGTCAACGGTGCGGTTGGCAATAATCAGACGATCAATGCCGCAGCGCCCCAGGTAACTGGCGGCCAGCGAACTCATCGCACCGGCGCCGAGGATAAGGGCCGAACGTCCGGCCAGAATATCGGTACCCTCAGCGACGTCAACACCAGAGTTGAACCCAGGATGCAGCGCAGCAATCGCCTCGTCGATGGCCACGGAGACCATCGATGCGCCCGCATTATCAATCAGTGTTTCGCTGTGGACTCGCTTGCCTGTGTGCAGCGCCTTCTGCGCCAAGTCATGCAGCATGCGACCGACGGTGCCGGCTTCGTCCGCTTCCTGGTAAGCATTGCGAAGCTGACCGATAATCTGCTGTTCCCCCAGCACCATCGAGTCAAGACCAGCACACACCGAGAAGGCATGCTCCGCTGCGGCCTGTGCGTACCGCACATAGAGGTGCGGTGTCAGTTCATCGAGTTCGAGCCCAGTACGACCGACAATTTCACGGACCACGGCCGATAGGCCAGAGTGGAAGCCGTTGGCCACCACGTAGTACTCAACGCGGTTACAGGTCGACAACAGCATCGCTTCGCTGATCGCTTCATCCGCGACCAGCCGAGCCAAAATGGCCTCTCGCTCAGTTTCACCGACGGAGACCTTTTCAAGAAGGGTCACCGGTGCAGACCGGTACGACATTCCGACGAGAAGCACACTCACCGCTCAATCACCGCTCTATTGCTCCTTCACAGGCCCCGCTACGGGCTTTTTCACACAGCTATGACTGTTAACGCTAGACAACTCTGCCATCTCGTCACAACAAAGGCATACTTTACTTAGTCTCTACCTCGATGTTCGCAGCACTCCCCTACTTCTTTGCCGCTACTCCACATTCTGCCATGTCTCCGCAGCTCCTAGCAGTTCGGCAGAGTTGTCTCCCGAACTTATTCGGCCTCCGCTATCGCTTCCAGGAGTTCATCATCATCGATTTCCCAGCAAGCGATTTCCTCATCATTGACCAAAATCACCGGCACGCGATCGCCAAATTCCATGGCCAAGTTCGGATCGGTATCGACGTCTTCCACCTGGAACTGCGCATTTTGGTCCCGAACTAGCGGCTCAATCTGCGCAATCACTCGGGCGCACGAACCGCACGTCTTCCTACTCATCACCGTCACAGTCACCATAACGGCCAGTCTAAAGGTCGACTGTTTCGCTTTACGACGTCCCCCTCCCCACACTTCCCCTGCAAAAGTGACTCTTCTTATCCTTGCCCCATCCGCTCCTTGAATCTCAGCGCGCAGCTTTGCCTAAAGACCGGATACTATTCAACAAGAGCTTCCGATAACGGATGTCGGTTGCATACACCGTGGAAAGAGATTTTCGTGCCGTGAGTGAGTTCAGTGCCGACAACCGCTCCCCCTTCCCCATCGACATGCTGGGTGACCTTGCGTCCTCGCAGGGTAACGTCCGCAACTTCCTCGAGCAGGTAGTTCTCGCTCCGCTCAATGACGAAGCACAGGAGGAAGCTGGTGCTGCAGCGGCTGCCAATGCACTGGAAGCTCTCGGCGAAGTCTACGACGTCGGCGGCGAAGAACTGGCTACGGGATTTCGCAGTGTAGCTGGTGCCGAAGATGCCGCTGGCGGTGCCCGTGTGCTCTCGCAGCCCATTCCAGGTGTCGAACGCGATCAGGGCGCAGCCGCTTTCTTCGATGTGGACAACACGCTTGTCCAAGGCGCATCAATCTTCCTCTTTGCCATGGGTTTGGTCGAGCGCGGCTTCATCAAGAAGCGTGATTTGGCCGGCATGATTTGGAAGCAGCTGAAATTCCGAATCTCAGGCGCGGAAAACGCTGCCGACGTAGCTAAGGCCCGTGAACAGGCATTGGAGTTTTTCGCCGGCCACGATGTGAATGAAATGGTCAAACTCGGCGAAGAAATCTTTGAAGAAAAGATCAGCGACCGCGTTTACCAGGGCACCCGCGATCTGGCGGAACTACATATCCAGGCTGGCCAAGAGGTCTGGCTGGTCACCGCCACCCCGGTGCAGCTGGCCCAGGTTATCGCTAAGCACATCGGACTGACCGGCGCCCTTGGCACGGTCGCCGAGGTCAAAGATGGCAAGTTCACTGGCCGCCTGGTAGGCGATATTCTCCACGGCCCGGGTAAGAAGCACGCGGTGGCAGCTCTGGCAGCCTCTTCCGGGTTGGACATGTCTCGCTGCACGGCATACTCAGATTCCGCCAACGACATTCCCATGCTGTCCATGGTGGGCACCGCCGTGGCCATCAACCCGGACCGCAAGTTGCGGAATTACGCCCAGAAGATGGGGTGGACTATCTACGACTATCGCCACTTTCGCTCCGCAACCTTCGCCACGATGCGGTGGCTCTCGATCGGAGCACTGCTGGCAGGAGCTGTCGGGGGCGCGGGACTCGTCGGCAAGCGACTGTGGGACGCGAATAAGGAAAGTTAAGCGCTGCTAGGCGTACTCGAGAGTTAGTGACTGCGTTTATGACAAAAATGGCTCGAAAAATGGCATGAAAGTGTCATAAACTCCTACAGTTTCACATTTGCAGCCCGTAATCGGCAGCCCGTGATTAGCCCCCAACGACAAAACCCGCCCTATCTCAACGAGACCGGGCGGGTTCTGCTTTTAAAACGTGTACGCGACGCAGCACGCGCGCTCCTGCGATAACGGCAGGAATGCTGGCTTACTTGCCGAGCTTACGACGCTGCACGCGGGTACGGCGAAGCATCTTGCGGTGCTTCTTCTTCGACATGCGCTTGCGACGCTTCTTAATGACGGAACCCATCGGCTCGACCTCGCTATTCGTTGACGGAAATTTCTTTTCTTGCACAATGGCGGCGTACTCAATGCGGCCTTACAACCGCCGAGATGTCACGCCCTTTTTCCTTCCGCCTTCACAGCTAGATACTTCATGACTTGAAGACGATAGGAAACAGGGGCGCAGCACAGCACCATGTACTAATCGGATTAATCATAGCGGGGACATATGCGTTCAGGTCAAACAGCCCCACTTAAAGGCAGAAAAAATTAACCCGCGTTGTAGAAGGAGGAGTCCAGGTATTCCTTGACTGCGGACTCATGGACGCGGAAAGAACGGCCAACGCGCACTGCCGGCAGCTCGCCAGCGTGAACCAGGCGGTAGACGGTCATCTTGGATACGCGCATGATGTCAGCAACTTCTGCAACGGTCAGAAAGGTGCCTTTATCTGCATTCTGCATTAGTAAATATTCCCTTCAGCGCACGCGACGCGCTGCAGGCTTCCCCTCCTGCAGAAAATCGTGACACGCACGTGCTTTTCATATCCTACCGGTAGGCAAGGTGCCGGTGCGATTTTTGATAAAAAATAGGGGCATTGGCGAATGGTGTGACAGTTGTGACTAACCCATCGTCCCTGCGTATCGGATTAGCTACTGCCGCTGACCATTTCCAATGCCCCAAATATTGGGGTTACTTGTACACCCGCCTCTACTCGGCGAAATGCTTATTTACCCATCTCGTTGGCCTTGTCATAGCAAGCCTGCAGCGCACGATGCACCGCGCGACGAATGCCTTCTTCCTCGAAAACTCGGGTGGCCGCAGCGGTTGTACCGCCCGGAGAGGTGACATCGGCACGCAACGCAGTCGGGTCCGCGCCTTCCTGCATCATCATCTCGGCTGCACCAGCAGCCGTAGCCGACGCCAGACGCTTAGCCTGATCACGCTTGAGGCCCAGATTCACACCCGCGTCGGTCATCGCCTCGACGAACTGGAAGAAGTAAGCCGGACCGGAGCCCGAGACTGCAGTGACTGCAGACATCAGCGACTCATCGACAACCTCAACGCTGCCGACCTTCTTCAACAGTTCGACAACCTCGTCGGTCTGGCTCTCCGTGACAAAGCGGCCCGGCGCGACTGCACAGACCCCCTTGCCCACCAGCATCGGGGTATTCGGCATGACGCGGATCACCGGAGTACCGACAGCACAGACGCTTTCCATCTTGTCCAGCGTGATGCCAGCCGCCATCGACACCACAATGGTGTCGACCTCAGAGTCATCGAGCACGTCGGCAATCTGCTCGAGCATGTCGATAATCAAGTACGGTTTTACGCACAAGAACACCACGTCGGCACCGTCGACGGCCCCTACTGGGTCGTCGGCATCGACAATGCCGTAGGTCTCCTTCAGACCGGCCAGGCTCTCCTTGGTGCGCCCCACCACATAAATCGAGGAGGGCGAGACACCACCGTCGATGAGACCACCGACGAGTGCGCTACCAATCTTTCCGCCACCAATTACAGCAATTCTTGTCATGGACGCTAAGTGTGCCAAAACTGGCCCACACATGCGAATGCAGGGACCGGAAAACTACGCTTCCGACCCCTGCATCAGGTGATGATTATTCTGTTGACCCCACTACAACTGGAAGAGAATCCAGGGGCCAAATGTCAGCGCCAAACCGACAAGTCCTGCGAGAATCGGTGTCAGTTTGTCCTTCTCACGGCGCAGGTAGTTCGCCATTCCCGCGAAGCCACCAGCGACCACGAGAGCCATGATGACAACCACAATCTTTGGCAGCGACGACCAGGCCATGGTGAAGCCCAGGAACACCAATGCACCAGCAATCAGACCCACGAAGACCTGGATTAGCAGCAACGGCACCGAGAGGGAATTGTCCTCGGCGTAGCCATCGCGCGCGACGGCCTTGCCCTTGGAGCTCTTGGATTCTTCACGCTTAACGACGTCCCGGGGCTCCGCCTGCTTCTCGTCAGCTGCGGCCTGGGTCGGTGTGGTCTCGACCTGTGCAGCCTCAGTGGGGGCGTCCTCGGCCTGCTCGATATCGGCCTGTGCGTCTTCTGCCTGTGCAACTTCAGGAGCGACAGCGGCTGCCACTGCCGCCTTGGAAGCGGCACCGGTATCGGCGTCAGCGTCGGCAGCCTCGAAGGTAGCGGTTTCCTGAGCAGCTTCAGCCTCAGCAAATTGTTCACCGTCGACGTCATCCGATTCAGCGGATGCCTCGGACTCTTCGTCGACATTGTCCTGGACAACCGGAATGGAGGCAGTCGGACGGTCGTCGTAAGCGTTGGAACCGGTGAGTACCGCACGAGCGACTGGCCCCGGCTCCCCAAGCTGCTGCGACTCGTCTGCCATGTCACGCAGTTCGGTGAAGGTGTAGGTAATCTCCGAACGCTCGGAGTTGACCATGACCGGACGGGGTTCCATCGGAATTGCCAATGGCACCGCAGGGGCTGCTGGCTGCGCAGTTGGTGTGCTCTGCGCGGCTTGCTCCTGCTGCGGAGCTGCCGGTGCAACCGGTGCAACCGGTTCTTCAGCAACTTCGGCAACCTCGTCAGCTTCGGCCTCAGCGACCTCGGCGTCAGCTACTTCGGCGTCAGCCTCAGCTAATTCCGACTCCTCTTCTTCCTGATCAGCAGCTTCAGCCTCGGCCTCAGCTTGAACCTCATGCTCCGACGAATCCGCCCCTTCAGCAACTACCACTGGCTCAGCGACAGCCTCCGAGTGCTCCGGAGCTTCTACCTCCGGTTCGGTTGCCTGCGCTTCTTCGGCGGCGTTGGCCGCAGCTTCGTCGGCAAGCAAATCACTCGTAGTCGTCTGATCGTCGTCTGCGTTGGAAAGAGCGTGAGCACCACGTCGCGGTTCGTCGGCCTTTACACGAGGGATTGAGCCGGTGAGCTCCTGAACAGACACACCGCCTTCTTCAAGGCTGCGTCGACGGCGGCGCCGCGGTGGTTCAGAGGGGGCTCCCTCCTTCTGCCGCCGCGCCAGCAGTTCGGCAACGGTGAGCTTTTCCTCGCTCATCTCAACCCTTTCCGTATAGGTCACTGTCCAGTCGTCGGAAGATAATGCCCTCACGCAGCGCCCAAGGACAAATCTCGACCTTCTCTAATCCCAATGCTCGCATACTAGCCTCTGCAACGAGAGCACCTGCGACAATTTGGTGAGAACGATTCGCACTAACACCCTCAAGTTCAGCACGGTCAGCCGCCGTCATGCGGGAAATAAACGCAATCAACTGGCGCAAACCAGCGGCAGTCAGAGTGCGCTTAACCCGGGGACCAGCAGCGGAAGGCGCCGCACCGGTCAGGCGAGCGAGAGTGCGGAAAGTCTTCGAGGTGGCGACAGCCAAGTCCGGCTCACCAAGCGTACGCAGATGACGAGCTGGCTCAGCGAGCTCAGCATCAATGTAATCGCGCAGCAGGTCAATCTTCTTGCGCTCCGGCGGATCGGTCTCGAACCACTCGTGGGTCAACCGTCCCGCACCGAGCAGCAGCGAGTACGCGGCCTCCGGATCTTCATCAGTACCCGACGTCAGCTCAAGAGAACCGCCACCGATATCCAGGTTGATTAGACGACCAGCAGACCAGCCGTACCAGCGCCGTACTGCCAAAAAGGTCAGACGAGCCTCATCCTCACCGGAGAGAATCTGCAGCTTAATGCCAGTTTCTTTCTCAACGTGGGCGAGAACCTCGTCCGCATTCGTGGCATCGCGAACAGCTGAAGTGGCGAAGCTAATCATCTCTTCGCACTTCATCTGCTCAACCAATTCCTTGGATTCAGCGACGTAGCCCGTCAGCTTGTCAATGCCCTTCTTGGACAGGTTGTTGTCCTTATCCAGGTACTCGACCAGCTTCATCGTCGACTTGGAATCGCTCATCGGAGTCGGATGTCCGCCCCGGCGGGCGTCCACCATCACCAAGTGGACGGTATTACTACCTACATCTAATACACCTAATCTCACTCTTAGTAGGTTAGACGGTCTACGGTGTATTGGTGTGAATCAACCCCACCCCCGCCCCGGTCGTGGACCGCAACCGTCTCCCGCTGAAGTCGCCTATGACTTTCCCCGCGAGTGGTTCGAGTTCGCCCACCCGGAGGACCCAGAACATATCATCACCTGCGACCTAACCTGGTTGATGAGCTCCTATCAATGCGCTTTCGGCACCTCCGCTTGCCAGGGCATCGACTCCGCGAACGCGGATGTCGGATGCTGTGGCCATGGCGCCTTTATCACCGACGAAGAAGACCGCGAGAGGGTTATTGACGTCGTAAAGCGAATGGAAGGCGACTCCGCAGAGCCCCAGTGGTGGCAGAACCGCCCCGAACAAACTCTGAAGTGGCTTGAAACCTACGAAACCGACCCCTCCGAACCGTTGGAACCGTGGTTAGTGTGGGACGAGCTTGACGACGAAAACGGAGAGCCTGAGCCTGCTCTGAAAACGAAGGTCGTGAAGAATGCCTGCATTTTTGCCAACCGTGACGGATGGCGCAATGGTGCGGGCTGTGCCATCCACCAATGGGCGATGGCCAACGACATTGACCCCGTAAAGGTCAAGCCGGATGTGTGTTGGCAGGTGCCGCTGCGCCGACTGGAGGACTGGGAGGAACGCCCAGACGGCCAGGAGATTCTGCGCACGACCATTACCGAATACGATCGTCGTGCCTGGGGCGATGGCGGCGAGGACTTTGAATGGTTCTGCACGGGCGCGCCGGCCACACATACCGGTGGCGAGCCGGTGTGGCGCACGCACAAGTCCGAGCTAATAGAGCTCATCGGCGAAGAGTGCTACGAAATTCTGGCGGAGCACTGCCGTGCCCGAGAAATAGCGGGCGCGGCCAAGGCTTTCGGGCCGAGTGGCTACCCACTGCTGGCGATTCACCCGGCCACACGCGCAGCGGCCGAGGGGCTGGCGCCGGACGAGGTTTAAGTCGGGGTTTCTCAGACCGACGGCGGAGATTGTCGGCAGCAGTCTGCTGAGCTAGTCCTCGAACTTGTAACCCAAGCCGCGAACGGTGACCAGGAACTCCGGCGAGGAAGGATTGCGCTCGATCTTGGAGCGCAGGCGCTTGATGTGTACGTCCAGCGTCTTGGTGTCGCCGACGTAGTCGGAGCCCCAGACGCGGTCGATGAGCTGGCCACGGGTTAGCACACGACCACGGTTGCGCAGCAAGTACTCCAGCAGGTCGAATTCCTTGAGCGGCATTGCGACATCATCGCCGTCAACGGTGACTACATGGCGCTCGACATCCAGCACGACCGGGCCGCCGCGCAAGACCTCCTCGTAGATATCCTCGACATCGTCAGAGTCGTCGTGGCGACCGCGGCGCAGCACAGCCCGGATACGGGCAATAAGTTCCCGAGAGGAATACGGCTTGGTCACATAGTCATCCGCACCAATTTCGAGGCCGACGACCTTGTCAATCTCAGTGTCACGGGCGGTCACCATAATCACTGGGACAGAGGACTTTAAGCGGATGTTTTTGCAGACCTCGGTGCCACTCATACCTGGCAGCATGAGGTCCAGCAGCACAATGTCCGGTTCTGCCTTGGAGAATTCTGCAAGTGCTTCCTGGCCGTCAGCGGCCATCCGCACCTCGAATCCTTCGCGCTGCAGCAGAAACGCAAGCGGCTCCGCCAAAGCCGTCTCGTCTTCGACAATAAGTACCTCAGTCACGGATTACTTCATTCCTTCCTTGGAATCCTTGTTCTGGGAATCCTTATCCTTGCCACGGGTTTTGCCCGTACCTCGCTGCGCGTTTTTCTTAGCCGCAATTTTACCCGCAGGCTGGGTGTGGCCGATTGGCAAACGTGCAGATACATCGCCATCATTCGACGCGGAACCGTTCTTTTCCATCAGCGGGAGCTCAATGGTGAAGGTCGATCCTGTGCCCAGCCGACTCCACAGCTTGACGGTTCCCTTGTGATTCGCTGCGACGTGCTTAACAATTGCCAAGCCCAGACCGGTACCGCCTGTCGCCCGCGAGCGTGCCTTATCCGCACGGAAGAAGCGCTCGAAGATGCGCTTCTGGTTCGCCTGGGAAATGCCGATACCGCGGTCAGTGACGCGGATAGCGACGGTGTCGTTATCCTCCTTGACCGCAGTCACAGATACAGGCGTGGCCTCTGGCGAGTAGTTGATCGCATTTGAAATCAGGTTGGACACCGCGGTAATCAGCAGGCTGCGTTCACCTTCAACCACCAAATCCGGCTCACAGTCAACGGTGATTTCAATACCCGCCTGCTCCGAGAGCATCTGGTTACGACGCACAGCTCCTTGGACAATCTCTTCAACCTTCACGGGAGACATGTCCGGCAGCGGCTCTGCCCCCTGCAGCTTCGACAGCGAGATGAGTTCCGTAATCATGGTCGACATCCGCTTGGACTCCTGCGTCAGGCTCTCACTAAAGTGACGCACGGCAACCGGGTCGTCGGTAGCTTCATTCAGCGCCTCGACCAAGAGGCTGATGGCCCCCACCGGAGTCTTGAGCTCGTGGGAAACGTTAGCCACAAAGTCACGTCGCGCGGCCTCCATACGGGCCTGTTCGGAGACATCCGCCGCATAAATCACCACAAAACGGTCGTCCACCAGTGACAACGGAGTTAGCTGACAGCGGACAATTGTGTCCGGCGCCCCCGCCCGGCGCGACGGCAGCACCAGCGTTAGCTCCTGGTCCTCCTGCGAGTCAAAGACCTTGAGCGCAGCTTCCCAGCCCACGTCATTGAGGCGGCGCTCATAGACCAGCCCTAACTTGTGCGCCATGGAGTTCGACAAAATCAAATCACGTGAGATGTCAACGACCACCACACCCGTCGGAGACTTCTGAATGGCCAGGTGCATGACCTGCGCCATGGTGGTTATTGAACTTTCCTCGTCGCTCTTCTGACGCCGAGCGGCGTTATAGGCACCCGAGACAACTCCACCAAGAATCAGCACAGCTGCCATAACCGCAGCACCTAATAGAGCGGCGATAATGATTTTTGACACGGGTCTTACCCTAAGCTCTTTTCACAATCCGCGCGCGCTGAAAATCAGTGCGCTAGCTAGCTCTAAATAGACCAAGGAGCACAGCCCCACTTGGCTGCGCCCCTTATCGGCCTATCAAACACCTACATTTTTACTTGTTGCCCTGAGCAGCAACAGCAGCAGCACCTGCAGCTGCAGCTTCCGGATCCAGGTAGGTGCCACCCGGGTTCAAAACCTTGCCCTCAGCATCAAAGTCGTAAACCAGCGGGATACCGGTCGGGATGTTCAGAGCGGCAATGTCCTCGTCCGAGATGTTGTCCAGGTGCTTGACCAGTGCACGCAGGGAGTTACCGTGAGCTGCCACCATGACAGTCTCACCGGCCTTCAGACGCGGCAGGATTTCCTCTTCAAAGTAAGGAATGAAACGCTTCACGACGTCCAGGAGGCACTCCGTGCGCGGAACCTCATCCAGGTTGGCGTAACGCGGGTCATTAGCCTGCGAGAACTCGCTGTCATCCGACAGCTCCGGCGGCGGAGTGTCGTAGGAGCGACGCCAGGACATGAACTGGTCCTCGCCGTACTTCTCCTTGGTCTCTGCCTTGTTCAGACCCTGCAGAGCACCGTAGTGGCGCTCGTTCAGACGCCAGTCACGGATAACCGGAATCCACAACAGGTCAGCGGTATCCAGGGCAATGTGTGCGGTGTTAATTGCGCGACGCAGCAGCGACGTGTAGAGAACCTGCGGCTTCAGGCCTGCCTCTACGAGCATCTCACCGGCACGTACTGCCTCAGCGCGGCCCTTGTCGGTCAGTGCAACGTCGACCCAGCCCGTGAACTGGTTGGATGCGTTCCACTCACTCTGGCCATGACGGACAAGAATCAGTTTTCCATTGCTCATACCCCTAATTGTGCCCCAAAACGGGAAAGCCCGCCGTTCGTTGCCCCGCTATGTGGGTTGCTACCCCCGGCTACTCAACCATGTGGCGGAACTGCTCCAGATTGGCCAGGTTTTCCCCACGGTCAACCCGCCACTCCCACTCGCGCTTAATTGCCGATGCAAAGCCGCGTTCGAGGATCTGGTTGAAGTCCCCATCGGCCGTCTCGAGCAGCTGACCGAGGAGGCGGTCGAGGTCATCGTCGGAAATCTGAGCCGGCAGTTGACCAACCAGGTAGATGTCGCCGGCGGCGTCAATGGTGTAACCGATGCCGAACAGCCGACGATTGCGCTGCAGCAACCACTTGTAGACGGCCTCGTGGTTTTCTTCGACAGCGCGACAAACGAAGGCTTCGACACGCAGGGAGTCAGGCGCCGGGATGAGGCCAACGACGGTCTTCAGCTTCTTCTTACCAGGCAGAACCACCACGGCGGCATTGTCTGCAATACCATGCTCGACACCGAGGCGTTCCAGCTGCTCACCGAGGGATTTCAGCTGTACTTGGATGTCCGTGCTCATCGTGAATCATCTCCCTGCTTTTGTGGCTACGGCTCTGGCGGTACTGAAGCTAACGAAACCTACCGGGAGCCGCCCGCATCCCGGATAGAGCCGGGACAATTTTCCTTTTGGAGTTCGGTTCGATGATAGACATCGGCCAACCGATCCACGGTCTTTTGCCAGGAAAACTCCAAGGAGTGCTCGCGCGCCTGGGTGGCCAACTTAATGCGCAGCTCGTCGTCCTCCACCAGGCGACCGAGGGCATCGGCCCAGGCTGCGGGCTCGTGACCGTCGACAAGCAAACCGCTGACCCCATCGTCGACAGCGATGGAGAGCCCGCCAACATTCGCCGCGACAACGGGAGTGCCGGTGGCCTGAGCCTCCATCGCCACCAACCCGAAAGTTTCGTTGTAACTGGGCACGGCGACGATGTCTGCGGCCTGGTAGAGCTTCGCCAGGTCCTGCGGCGGGCGCGGGGGCATGAAACGGACTAGGTGATCGATCCCCTCTTCCGCGGCGAGATTGGTGAACTCGTCGGGCGCGTGCACCCCAGAACCGGACAGGCCACCGCAGATAATCACTCGGACATTAGTGGCGGGATGGCGACGCATGAGCTCGCCAACACCGCGCAGCAATACCTGCGGCCCCTTCAGCCGCTGCAGCCTACCAACGAACAAAATGACCTTAGTGTGCAACGGGATGCCCAGCTCACGACGGGACCGCTCGGTGGCACGATCGCTGCCCGGCGAAAAGAGCTCCACGTCCACTCCGGGCGGCACGACATTGATGCGCCACGGGTCGGCATCGTGGAGATCCGCGAGCTGCTTAGCTTCGGCATCTGTATTGACGATGAGCCGGCACGCATTGTCCACAATCTGCTGCTCACAAATACGACGCGACTCAGGCTCTGGCGTATCCCCCTCCGCCAGATGGAGGTTCTTCACCGCCGCCAGCGTGTGCGCCGTGTGCACAAACGGAATATCAAGCAAATCCGACAGCAACCACCCCACCTGGCCAGAGAGCCAGTAGTGCGAATGAATCAGGTCGTATTCAATCCCCTGTTTGCGGGCGAACTCAATAACCCCGCCAGCAAAAGCCGGCATCTGCGTAGCCAGGTCTGACTTCTCCAGCCCCTCATATGGGCCAGCCACTATGTTGATGACACGGAAATTCTCACTGACCTGAATCACCGGCCCATCGCTGGAACGCGTGGCGCGGGTGAAAACATCCACCTTCACACCGCGTCGCGCCAGCTCCTCGCAGGTGCGCAGCACGTAGACATTCATGCCACCAGCGTCACCGATGCCCGGTTGCTCCAGCGGAGAGGTATGCATGGAGATCATCGCGATGCGGTTCGGCCACGCCGGGGTGTTAGAGGTGGCCGCGTCTGCGCCCGCCGTTGCCGCCGGAAATGTTTCGCTCATACTGCCCAGAGTGCCTATGCCAGGGGCAACCCCGCAAATGAGTACCTCAAATACGTGTATAGGAATTCCGGCATCGCAGTGCGACGTACGGCACAATAGAGGTCGATACCTACTACGTCGTAGGTTATTATCACCTCACGACATAGTCAGGCGATAAACAAAAACCTAGGAGGATCCCATGGCCGATACATCCAGCTCACACGCTGCAAATGACTCTGCCCCAGCTCACGGTTCCACACCCAACGCTGCGGCCTCCAAGGCCTGGCTGAACCTGTATCCGGAGTGGACCCCACCCCACATCGACTACAACTTCGACACCCTCCTAGACGTCTACCGCCACACTCTGAGCAACCACCCGCGCCGCAAGGCATTGACCTTCTTCGGTCGCTCCACCTCCTACGCCGAGCTGGATGCCAAGGTTCGCAGCGTTGCCGCCGGCCTGCGCGCACTTGGCGTACGCAAAGGCGATCGCGTGGCACTGCTCATGCCGAACTGCCCGCAGCACGTCATCGCCTACTGGGCAGTTCTGCACCTCGGCGCTGTTGCCGTAGAGCACAACCCCCTCTACACCGCCCACGAACTGCGCCACCCATTCAACGACCACGGCGCCCGCTTTGCCATCTGCTGGGACAAGATCGTCCCCGTACTTGAAGACCTTCGCAGCAACACCCCGCTCGAGACCATCATCGCGGTCAATATGCTGCAGGACCTGCCGTTTGTCATGCGCACCGCCCTGTCGATCCCGCTGCCGAAACTCCGCGCCGCCCGCGCTAAGCTGCACTCCTCCGCACCGCAGGTCATGGGTTTTGACGCTTTGCTTCACGACGCCGTCGGCGGAGACGGCCACGACCTCCAGGCCGATGAATCCATCATTGCCGATGACACTGCAGTGATGATGTACACCTCTGGCACCACGGGCTCGCCAAAGGGCGCGCAGCTGAGCCACCGCGGGCTGGTCGCCAACATTCTGCAGGGCAAGGCCTGGGTGCCGGGCCTTGGCAAGGAGCGGGAAATCTCCCTCGGCATCCTGCCAATGTTCCATGCCTACGGCCTGACCATTGTCACCAACTTGTCCATGCTGATTGGCGCTGAACTGGTGCTGGTGCCGGCACCGGAGATTCCGCTGATTATGAAGGTGATGAAGAACAATCGCCCGACATGGGTGCCTGGTGTGCCGACTCTCTACGAGAAGATTGTCGAAGCCGCCGAGCGCGATAATGTCGACCTCTCCGGCGTGAAGTTCGCCTTCTGCGGTGCTGCTACCCTGCCGGTTTCCCTTGTGCAGAAGTGGGAGAAACTCACTGGCGGGCGCCTTGTCGAAGGCTACGGCCTCACCGAAACGTCACCGATTATCGTCGGCAACCCGATGGACGGCAACCGCCGCCCGGGCTACGTTGGCCTGCCATTCCCCGACACCGAGGTTGCCATCGTTGACCCCGAAAATCCCACCAAACTCCGCGCTGACGGCGAGGAGGGCGAGGTCATCGTCCGAGGCCCACAGGTTTTCGCCGGTTATCTCAACCTCCCGGAGGCAACGGAGAAGTCCTTCACCGATGGGCCTGCTGAGCTTCCCGCTGGCGACCGTTGGTACCGCACCGGCGATGTCGGAGTCATGGAGTCGGACGGCTTCATCAAGCTGGTTGCCCGCATCAAGGAGGTCATCATCACCGGTGGCTTCAATGTCTACCCGGCCGAGGTCGAGGAAGTACTGCTCTCCCACCCGGACATCACCGATGCCACGGTCGTCGGCCTGCCGAAGAGTGACGGCTCCGAGATGGTCGTGGCCGCCATCACCCTTGCTGACTACGCCCGACTGGATTCCGACGCCTACCGCGACCACTGCTACGACAACCTGACCCGGTACAAGGTGCCGCGCGCATTCTTCCACCTGGAGGAACTACCTCGCGACCAGATGGGCAAGGTCCGCCGCCGCGATGTCCGCGACGTGCTGCTCACGCAGCTGGAGCAGAAGGGCCAGAGCGTCGATTCGCTTTCCCACCGCAAGCACCATTAGTTCACGGTGGTTTTGTAGTTGGGATAGGGGCCTGAGTAGAGCGGGCTCCTATCCCTTTAAGGCGGACCCCGGCTCCCCCCCCCAGACTTAGTGACTAGGTTTATGACAAAAAACTGAGGGTGAATAATATTCACGTGTCATAAACCTAGTCACTTTCTCTATCCCCGCCATTGGGAGAAGGCCCGGGAGCGCAAACTGAGGACTACCCGGCGGTTCTATCAGCCCCAGCGCCCCGGTCAGCCCCATCACCCCCGTTAGTCCCATCAGGCACGCTAGCCTCTCCAGTCCGCCCCCACTGGCCATCAGCCACCCGCCGCGGGCCTAGTCGATGCTCACGCCGACCCACACCGGCTCGGGCACCAGGGTCACGCTGAAGGCCTTTTCCACACCAGCGCGCACATCGCGCGCCAAAGCCACCAAGTCGGCGGCGGTCGTAGGCGTACCGTCGCCGGACTCCCCGCGGTTGGTCAGGGCAAGAGTGTGCTTAGTCGACAGTCGCGCGGGCGCACCGTCACCGGGGTAGCCCTTGGGGAACCCGGCGCGCTCGATAAGCCACGCCGCCGAGAGCTTCACGGCTCCCTCGTGGCCGGGGCCAGCGGGGAATGCGGGCATATTCGCGGCCTCATCGGCCCCACGCAGCGCGGCAACCTTTGCACGCACGGCCTCCACCGAGTTCTCCGGAATGATCGGGTTGGTAAAGAAAGAACCCGCCGACCAGGTATCGCGGTCAGCATCTTCGAGCACCATGCCCTTGCCCCGGCGCAGCTCAAGCACCTTTTCGCGCACCAGCGCAGCCGGCCTGCGAATCTCGCCAGCCGCAGCCTCGGCCTCGTCGACGCCCAGGCGCCGCGCCAGTTCGCCATAGCGAAGTGGCGCGGACATGCCATCCACACTGAGCTCGAACCGCACGGCCAGCACCACTGCCCGTGCGGTGAACTTCAGGTTCGAGTAGCGGTAGGAAAGGTCGAGAGACTCCGGTTCCACCCACTCGACCGAGCCGGTTGCGCGGTCGTAAAGCTGCACCGCGTCCAGGACCTGCGACACCTCAGCACCGTAGGCGCCCACGTTTTGCACCGGAGTGGCTCCGGCCGATCCCGGAATACCCGACAGGCATTCAAGGCCGCCAAAACCTGCGTCGACACTCATCTCCACGACCTCGTCCCAGACCGCACCGGCCTCGGCCTCCACGATTGCCGACACGGACTCCAGCCCGTGTCCGCGAGTGCTCATGGTCACGTTGTCGGCCTCGATCACCACAGCCACCAGCGGCTCGAGTTCATCGGCCACCACCAGGTTGGATCCGCCTCCCACGATGAGGAGGGGCACGTTAGCGTCGTCAAGCGTGCGTACAACATCGACCACAGCGTCCGTCGTGTTGCACCGCACGACCGCGCGTGGCACCCCGCCAAGGCGGAGCGTCGTCAAATCCGCGAAAGCGGTATGCGTGCTGAGCTCCACCCCCTCTAGCCCCGCAAGCCCATCGATGGCTTCTTCCATGTCGGAGGTCAGGTGAATTGGGTTCGGCGATTGGTCGAGATTTTCCACGCCCCTAGCGTAGTGCAAATTACGTATCATCAAGCGCATGAGTACGACTAACACGCACACCGTCAACTTCGACCAGCCGATTGAGAAGGTTTACGAGGCCCTCACCGACGCCGGTTTCTGGGAGAAGGTCGCAAACCGTTTCTCGGCAGCTGACGGCAAGGTGGAAAAGTTCGAGACCACCGACGCTGGCACCACCGTCGTGATTCGCCAGACCGTCTCTGCTGACAAGATTCCGGCGCAGGCACAGAAGTTCGTCAAGTCCGGGGTCGGCATGACGCGCACGTTCGTCATCAGCCCGCTTAACGACGACGGCGCGACCTCTACTTTGACCACAGAAGCTTCGGGCGTACCGGCGTCCTTCAGTGCGTCCCAGAAGCTCACCGCCCAGGGTGAAGGTTCCGTGCTGACCACCAACTCCGAGTTCGCCATCAACGTGCCGCTGCTCGGTGGCAAGCTCGAGGAGAAGGCAGCTCCGTACCTGGAGCGCGTCCTCAACGCTGAGACCGCTGTGCTGGCGGACTACGTCACTAAGTAGGTTGCGCAGCGGGGCACACCGAGGCGGCACCGGGGGCGGACACCCGGGCGAAGAAAGGTGGTAGCGACGGAGCCGTCGTTAAGCAAGACTGGGAACCATGAGTTCTGCTAAACGCTCGTCGAGCGTCAAAGTCCTGCCCACCGTCCTCGGTGTCATCATCGTGGTGGCACTCATTGCGATTGCCGGCGAAATCGGCGTCCGGATGTTCGTGAGCAAGGAGATTTCCGACGGCTACCGCACCTCCGCCGAAGAGCGTGGTGCGACGGTCACTGAAGACCCCAAGGTTTCTTTCGGCACCCGCCCGATGCTGCTCGCCTTGGCCACCAAGTCAGTGCCCTCGATGGATCTGTCCACTCCGAACACGCTGGAGGTCAAGAACCCGGAGGCGCTGGGTGGCGCACCGGAGATCAACGGTGACCCGGCAGCGGAAGTGCACCTGGAAAACGTGGATCTGAGCAATCGTGCGGATCCGACCGCAGAGTCGCTGCGAGTAGATGTCACAATCCCACCTCAGCTGCTGCAGGCGCTAATTAACCGGGAAAGCGGTGTACGCGCTTCCACAATCACGCCGTTGCCGGACGAAGGCCTGTTCAACATTGAATTCGCCTCCGGATTTGCGACCTCCAAGTTCCGCCCGATTGCCAACGGCGGTCATATCGAAATCAACTTGGAGGGCGGCTCAATCCTCGGCTTAAACCTCGATGGCCTGGCCGGCTGGCTGGGAGAAGCGAGCGGTACGCTGTTGAGCTACGACATCGGCCACGGTATGCAGGTGGAGGAAGCGCACGTCACCGGAGAGGGCCTGGCGTTGACGCTGACGGGCGCAAATCTGCCTTTGTCGACCGTGAGCGAACTTACCTTTAGCTAGCAGGTAAGATACCGAGAATGACTCGCTCTCTCATCACCGCAAATAGCGGTACTCCCACCGAGCGCCAGTACATCTTCTCGCTCGGCTGTCCAGACCGTACCGGTATCGTTTCCACCCTGTCGACCTTCCTGTCCGACATTGGTGCGTGGATTACCGAGGCGGACTTCTTCTCCGACCCGGAGACCGGATGGTTTTTCACTCGCCAGGCGGTCCGCGCCGACGCTCTCGACCTGACGGTAGAAGAGCTGCGCGAGAAGTTCGCTGAGCTCGTCGGTGATTGGGGCCCTGAGGTCCGCTGGAAGGTCACCGACAACGCTGTCCCGAAGCGCGCTGTCATCCTGGTGACCAAGGAAGGCCACTGCCTGCAGGATCTGCTCGGCCGCGTCGCACAGTCCGACTATCCGATGGAAATCGCTGCAGTAATTGGTAACCACCGCGATCTGGAGCCACTGGTCGCAGCGTATGACATTCCCTTCCACCACGTGCCCTTCCCCAAGGATGCCGTCGGCAAGCGTAAGGCATTCGATGAGGTCGCCGAGATTGTCGATGCCGAAAACCCGGATGCCATTGTGCTCGCACGTTTCATGCAGATTCTGCCGCCGGATCTGTGCGAAAAGTGGGAAGGCCGCGCAATCAATATCCACCACAGCTTCCTGCCGTCGTTCATGGGCGCGCGCCCGTACCTGCAGGCTTATCGACGTGGTGTGAAGCTCATCGGTGCCACCTGCCACTACGCCACTGAGGACCTCGACGACGGCCCGATTATTGAGCAGGACGTCATGCGTGTCTCCCACAAGTACACCGCTGCGGACATGCAGCGTGAGGGTCGCGATGCGGAGAAGCAGGTCCTCGCCCGCGGTTTGCGCTGGCACCTGGAGGATCGTGTGCAGGTCTACGGCAACCGCACCGTGGTGTTCCAGTAGGTTTTCGGGGAGCCAGACCTATCCCTATCCCCTCCCCCAGAAAGAAAGTGTCTGGGTTTATGACAAAATCACCGGGTTTTTCACCCAGAAACTGTCATAAACCCAGACACTTTCTCAGTTGTGCGGGCTAACACCCGCCCTGGGCTAGCACCCGCCCGGGACTAATACCCGCCCTGTGCGTTCGACAAAATGTCCTTGATCTGTGGGCGAACATCCAGCCAGTAAATACCCGTGATGACTAGTCCGGCAATCAGCGGGATGCCCAGCATTGCCCAGCCCAGCCACGGCAAGAGCAGGAAGATAGCCGAACCGACCAGCATGCCGGCCCAGACGTTGCGGCTCTTGCGGTCTGCAGCGTCAAAGGCATCCGCGCGGGTGGTGATGACAAGCACCGCACCGATTAGCGCCAAGATGCCGATGACAAACGGAATGGCGAACTGAAACAGGACGTCCATATAGACGGAAATCGCCATAAGCGGCGAATCCGCAAGACTGGGCAAAGATGGTAACAGGCGCACCGGGGGAACAACTCCTTTAACAGGGATGCATTTGCTTTTTACATGCTAACGCACACGTTCGAATGTGCTGGGTTGAGCTGCTAAATAACTCCAAATACCAAGGTCGACAGGGTGTAAATAGCCAAACCGGCCAGTGATCCGACAACGGTGCCGTTAACGCGAATGAACTGCAGATCGCGACCGACCATCAGCTCAATCTTGTCGGAAGCCTCATCGGCATCCCAACGCTCGACGGTCTCGGAAATGATCGACGTAATCTCGCCCGCGTAATTCTCAGCGATGAAGACGACAGCCGCTTCCAAACGGCGATCCATTCGCTTGCGCAACTCAGGATCGGACTGGATCCGCTCGCCGTAGCGAGCGGCCGTTTCCGAGACCTTCCGACGGAGCAGGGAGTCCGGGTCGCGGGCAGCGTCGACAAGCTTTGCGGATGTCGATGCCCAAATCTTCGCCGGTGCCTGTGTGACGGCAGCGGACGAAAGAATGTCAGTCTTAATCTCTTCGACCTTGGCGATGGTCTTCTCGTCGTTCTGCAAATCAACGGCGAGCTGCGTGAGGAAGCGGTGGAGCGCCAAGCGCGCGTCGTGCTTAGGGTCATGCTGCACCTGCCAGGTCCAATCAACCAGCTCGCGATAGACCTTGTCGCCGATGAGATCGTTGACAAAGCTCGGCGCCCAGGATGGGGCACGCTCTCCGACGAGACGGTCGATAAGATTCTGCGAGCCCAGCGACTTCCGGTGCAGCCACTCAGCCATCTGCTGGACAATAGGCTCGGTGCGCCCCTCTTCGATGAGCTGCTCGAGAACCTTACCCGCTGGTGGTCCCCACTCCGGGGCCGCAACTTCGTCGATGACTGCTGACTTCAGCACTGCGGCGGCATCGTCAGGATTAATCGCCTCCAGCACATTTCCGGTGAACTTACCGACCTCTGCAGACACTTTGTCGGCGTTTCCCGGCGCTACCAGCCATTCGCCAATACGCTCAGGAATCTCGGCCTTACGCACCTTGTCCACAATCAAAGCGGGGTTCAGGAAGTTATCACCGACGAACTGCGCCAGGGACTCACCGACCTGGTCCTTCTTGCGGCGGACGATAGCGGTGTGTGGGATAGGAATGCCGAGCGGGTGGCGGAACAGAGCTACGACTGCGAACCAGTCGGCGAGGGCACCGACCATGCCAGCCTCAGAAGCAGCGCGAACGTAGCCCACCCACGCGGGCACAACTTCGCCTGCGGATAAGTGTGAAGACTCAATACCGCGGCATGTGAAATACACAGCGGTCGCGATGACCAGCAGCATCGTAGCGAAGGCCTTGGCCTTACGCAGTTGCGCACGTTTTTCCGCCTCAACCTCTGGTGATGGCCCGGGAACTTCGAGACGGTCCGAGACCGCATCTACAGCTGCCGGGAGCTTAGCGGGGTTGTTATCCATGTGTATAGATTAGGCGCCGAAAACGCGAAAATGCCACCGCGCCGCAGTCCGCTGTTGGTGAGAGAGGTACTTCCCAGTACTTCCCCACCCCAGCACACTGTGCACAGTGGCATCAACTGTGGAGGTGCTAGTTCAAAAGGCTAGCGTTGCATCCGCCTAGAGGCGAGCCCCTTTAAACTGGGGCAAGCCTTTAGTGGTGAGTGCCGAATTCCTTTCGGTAAGCCTTGTAGTCACGACGACCGATGGAGATGCAGGCCACACCCGCAATAACCATAACCAGTGCGACTACCAGGCCAGCCCACATGAACACGCTGCCGTCGAAGTTCCAACCACCGGTGTAGTCGGTGTAGTTGGCGGCATCCTTAGCCAGGAAACCGTTGCTGTGAGAGGCAGCAGTCTGGTCGGCAAAAACGGTCGTTGCGAGACCGAAAATGAAGGTACCCCAAGCCGCCAGAGAGGCGAGAATGAGACCCATGCCAATCCAGGTAATGCTCTTGTGAAGCGAGGAGTATTCGGCATTCATGCTCTGAGGCACGTAACCGTCGACGAAGTGCTCTTCGCCCTGGTAACGCTTGACTGCATTCGCCATAATCTATGTCCCTTCTGGAAAACTCTAATCGAGAAAGAGTCTAGTCGTCCTTACCGCGGAAGAACGAACGAGCTCGTTCCTTGGTGACGGCGGCAACCGCAGTCAGCGGGATACCTGCCGGGCAGACGTCAGCACATTCACCATAGAGGGAGCACGGACCGAAGGTGCCTTCGACCTCGTCAACCATCTTGCGGGCACGCTTGCCACGCTCTTCCTTACCCAGCGGGACCAGGGAAAGGTGAACCAGCTTTGCGCCGGTGAACAGGTGTGCAGCACCGTTCGGGCAAGCTGCGACACAAGCACCACAGCCGATGCAGGCTGCGTGGTCAAGTGCGAACTCAGCGGTCTCGTGGTTCAGGTGCAGAGTATCTGCATCCGGAGCGGTACCAGCGTTGATGGAGACGTAGCCACCCTGCTCGAGGACACGGTCCAGAGCGGAGCGGTCAACGACCATGTCCTTGATGACCGGGTATGCGGCGGAGCGCATCGGCTCGATCTTCAGGGTGTCACCATCGCTGAACTGGTGCAGGCGCTGCTGACAGGTCGGGGTGTTCTGGCCCGGGCCGTGCGGACGACCGTTGACGTTCAGACCACAGGTACCACAGATACCCTCACGGCAGTCAGATGCGAACGCGAACGGCTCCTTGCCGGACTCGACGTACTTGGAGTTGACGTGGTCAAGCAGCTCCAGGATCGACATCTCTGCGACGGCGTCGTCAACGTCAACGGATTCAAAGTGTCCCTCGACGTTCGGACCTGCTTGGCGCCAGATTTCAAGGTGCAGTTTCATTACTTGTAGTTCCTTGTCATGAGCGGGACGGCTTCGAAGGTGAGCGGCTCGGCGTGGCGAATGAATTCGTGACCGGACTGATCCCATGCAGGACCATTGTTGCCTCGCTCCCATGCGGAAACGAAGCACCAGTTAGCGTCATCGCGCTCTGCCTCGCCATCTTCGGAGATGTGGTCATCGCGGTAGTGAGCACCGCAGGACTCATCGCGGTCGAGGGCGTCGACACACATGAGCTCACCGAGGTCGATGTAGTCAGCAACACGGTTAGCGTACTCGAGCTGCTGGTTCATCTCATTCGGCTCACCCGGGATGAACAGGTCAGACCAGAATGCCTTACGCAGTTCGCGGATCTCCTCGATACCACGAGCCAGGTCTTCCTTGTTACGGGCCACACCACAGTCGCGGTAGAGAATCTCACCGAGCTGGCGGTGGAAGTACTCAGCGCCGTGCTTACCCTGGATGCTCATCAGCTTGTCCAGGCGAGCCTGAGCGCGGTCCAGTGCTTCCTTGGCCTCCGGGGCATCCTCAGCCAGGCGGTCGGTACCGAGCAGCGGGCCAAGGTAGTTCGGAATGGTGAACGGCAGGGTGAACCAACCGTCGACCGAACCGGACAGCAGGGAGTTTGCACCCAGGCGGTTTGCACCGTGGTAGGTCCAGGATGCCTCGCCACCGGTGAACAGACCCGGGATGGAGGTCATCTGGTTGAAGTCAGACCACAGACCACCCATGGTGAAGTGGCAGGTCGGAGCAATGCGCATCGGAACCTTGTACGGGTCCTCACCGATTGCCTCTTCGTACATCTGAATCAGGTTCGAGTAGCGTTCCTTGATGACCGGCTGGCCCAGGCGCTCAATTGCGTCACGCAGATCCAGGTAGACGGAGTTCTTCAGCGGACCAACACCGTAGCCGGCGTTAATCTGCTGAGAGTTGGCGCGGGAAGCGACGTCACGCGGGACGAGGTTACCGAATGCCGGGTAGCGACGCTCCAGGAAGTAGTCGCGCTCGTCCTCCGGGATGTCGTTGGCCGGGCGCTCGTCGCCCTTCTTCTTCGGGGTCCAAATACGTGCGTCGTTACGCAGCGACTCGGACATCAGAATGGTCTTCGACTGCCAGTGCGCGTTGACCGGAAGACCGGTCGGGTGGAACTGGATGAAGGACGGGGATGCGAAGTAAGCGCCCTGGTCGTATGCACGCATGATGGCCGAAGCGTTGGAGTTCTTGGCCAGCGTGGACATGTGGTAGACGTTGCCGTAACCGCCGGTAGCCAGAATAACTGCGTGAGCAGTGTGAACGGTCAGCTCACCATTGATGAGGTTACGCATGATGGCACCCTGGCAACGGCCGTCGGCGACGATGATGTCAACCAGCTCGTTGTGGGTGAAGATCTCGACGTTGCCGAGACCAATCTGGCGCTGCAGAGCCGAGGTAGTCGACAGCTGCAGCTGCTGACCCGTCTGACCACGGGTGTAGTACGTACGGGAGACCTGCACACCACCGAAGGAACGGGTTGCCAGGGTACCGCCGTACTCGCGAGCGAACGGAGCACCAATTGCATTCAGGTGGTCGATGACGCGGACGGACTCGACAGCCAGACGCCAGCAGTCGTTCTCGCGGCAGCGGTAGTCGCCGCCCTTAACGGTGTCCTTGACGTGGCGGTAAGCGCCGTCGTTGTCGACCTTCTTACCGCGAGCGGAGTTGACACCACCCTGTGCAGCAATGGAGTGCGCACGGCGCGGAGCGTCGTGGTAGGTGAAAACCTGCACGTCGTAACCGAGCTCACCGAGGGCAGCAGCGGCAGCGCCACCAGCCAGGCCGGTACCGACGACCATGACGCGGAACTTACGACGGTTCAGCGGCGAAACCAGGTTGGCGTGATCCTTCTGGTACTGCCAGTGGTCCTTCATGGAGACCTTGTCACCCGGGGAGTTATCGGACAGAACCTTGCCGATCTTGACCCCGTCGACAACGCTTTCCGGCGCGCGGAAGTCCGCAGCGACGGTTGCTTCAGTGTTAGTCATAGTAAATTTCCTCCTCGACCTACGAGACCAGACCGGTCAGGACGGCGACTGGGATGAAGATGTTGCCGACAACAACCAGCAGCGGCAGCAGGCCGGACAGGAACAGCAGAACCTTGCGCCAGCGCTTACCGGTGATACCGAGGTCGGAAGTAGCAGTCCACAGACCGTGGGACAGGTGCAGCAGCAGAGCGAGCTGCGCAATGATGTACCAAACAACAACACCCGGACGCGAGAAGGACGCAATCACGTTCTGGTACGCCTCACCGTGCTCGAAAGAAGACGGAGCAACGCCAGCACCGATGGTCAGGTCCAGCAGGTGGAAGATGATGAAGGCCAGCAGCACGATGCCGGTGATCACCATCGAACGTGCAGTAAAGGTGTTCCAGCTGGACACCATGCCCTGACGGCGGAACTTGCCGCGGGACTGCTTAGCACGTGCAGCCAGGGTGAGGCCACCGAAAATGTGCAGGACAATAGCTACCAGCAGGACAATGCGGAAAATCCACAGAATGCCCTCGTTCGGAACTGCCGGAGCACCGACAGTGCGCAGGAAGGTCGCGTATGCGTTGAAATCTTCCGCGCCAGCGAAAATTTTCAGGTTACCCAGCATGTGGACAATAACGAAGAGGCCAAACAGCACGCCAGTGACGGCCATGGTCAGCTTCAGAGCCCATGAGGGGTATTTAGGCTGCTCGCGCAGCGGTTCTACATTAATTTTGCCGTGCGCGATTGCGTCACGGTTTGAACTTTTAACAGTCATGGCACCTCCAGTGTCATATTCACTCTAAAGTCACACAGCGCCTGGTAAACATTTTTCCCCCTTTTGGGTGGGGATTTTCACAGGTTACCTAGGGCTTTTCTCCGCCTTTTCTCAGGTTATCGCATTTTAGCCACTTCTGATGTCGTCGCTGTATAAATCCCCTTCCCCACCATAAAAACGCCCCTACCCCGACTTTTGCCGATTTTTCACCCGCCCAAACCAGCTAATAACGCAACATAAATAGCACGGAAATAAAAAACCGCCCACTTTTCTCAGGTGGACGGTTTTAATACTCAATAATTATGTTGCGAAATTCTTTATTTTTACCCCTGCCGAATTCCCCAAAGAACCCAAACAGCCACCCCCAACAGGCAATCCCCCCCCCATTGGCACCGTGTACAGCCGAAGCCGTCCGACTAATCCTCGCTCTGATCCGAGTTCGCCATCACCACGGTCAACGGCTCCGGACCAATGATCACCTCATGGCTCGCGACCATAATCGGTCCAACCTGGTGGTCGCCCTCCTCCAGGACGACTTCCACCGTGCGGCCACGCACCGTCACCCGGATACGACAACCATGAATAGTGACTCGGTACGTCAGACCACTCCAGTCCTCCGGCAGACGCGGGTCAATACTGTAGCGGCCGTCATGATCGCGGAAACCACCGAAACCATAGACCAGGGACTGCCACACACCACCGGCAGATGCGACGTGGACACCATCGGCAGCGTTGCCATGCAAGTTCGCCAGGTCCACATAGAGTCCGCGTAGGAAGAAGTCCATTGCCTGCTCCTGCAAGCCCAACTCGGCCGCAACAATGGACTGCACAACGGCGGACAGCGAGGAATCACCGGTGGTGAGCGGATCGTAATACATGTAGTCTGCGCGCTTTTGTTCCGTCGTAAAGCGATTGCCCATGAGGAACAGTGCGAGGACGACGTCCGCCTGCTTAATGACCTGGTGACGGTAAATCGTCAGCGGGTGGTAATGCAGCAGCAGCGGGCGCAGCGGGCCAACTTCGGGATCGTCGAGATTCCAGCGCTTACGCAGCAGGAACTGGTCATCCTGAGGGTGAGTGCCGAGCTTCTCATCGAACGGGATGTACATCGCCTCAGCGGCCTGCTCCCACTCTTCAACCTCGCGCTCAGTGAGGTCGAAGCGGTTGGTCAGTTCGCGATAGGCAGCAGGGCGATCACGCTTCATCTGCTTGACGACGTCCGCAGCAACCCGCAGGTTATACTGCGCCATCACGTTGGTGTACAGGTTGTTGTTCACCACCGTGTTGTACTCATCTGGACCGGTGACGCTGTGAATTTGGAACTCTCGCTGCTCGGCATCAAAGAATCCCAACGACATCCAAAACCTGGCCGTGCCGAGCAACAGATCCGTGCCCTCCTTGAGCAGGAACTCCTCATCGCCGGAGGCATAGACGTACTTCATCATCGCGTACACGATGTCCGCATCGATGTGGTACTGCGCCGTGCCGGCCTCAAAGTAGGCCGAGGACTCCTGACCATTGATAGTGCGCCACGGGAAGAGGGCACCGTCGTGCGCCAGTTCGTCGGCACGCGCCCACGCGGCTTCGAGCATGTCCCAGCGGAAACGCATGGCATTGCGCGAGAATTGCGGCGACGTATAGGTAAGGAATGGGGTCACGTAGATTTCCGTGTCCCAGAAGTAGTGGCCGCCGTAGCCGGTGCCGGTCATTCCCTTGGCCGGGACGCCTTGGAATTCGGCGCGGGCGGCGGCCTGGATAATCTGCCAAATGTTCCAGCGCACTGCCTGCTGAATCTCCGGCTGATTGTAAATGACCACGTCAGAGCGCTCCCAGAAGCGTTCGAGCCACTCCTCCTGGTTCTCCATCAGCCCCAGCATGCCGATGCGGCCGACGCGGTTCAGGGTGCGCTCACAGCGGAATGCCAGCTCTTCGGCACGCACCTTACGGGAGGAGTGGTACGCGACCAGCTTCTCCAGGCGTATGACAGTGCCGACCGGCGCATCCAGGTTGAACAGGGAGCTGGCCACATCCGGCTCGGTCGACTGCGAAATCTCTACGAACGGCTCCGTGCCGTCGGGAGTGCGGACAGTAAAGGTGTGGTCCATGGAGGTAGCCACGGTCATACCGGAGTTCGCGCAGCGGTAGCCCAGCGTCGAGCGCTGCCCGTGCGCCGATTCCGACTGAAATGCCGGAATGAGAACGCGGTCTTCCAGCGCCTCGGCGCGACGGGGATCCAGTTCGGTGCCCTGCGCCTTAGCGGCATCGTGGTATTCGTCCTCGCCGTCCTGGCGGTTGAGGATCTGCGAGTTAATCATCACCGCAGCATCCGCATCCAGCAGCTCGACTTCCAGACTCATCGCGGCGACATGCTTTTCCTGGAAAGACACCATGCGCTCAGAGGTGACGCGAACGCGCTTGCCACCCGGGGTGCGCCAAATGAACCGACGACGCAGCACGCCCTCGCGGAAATCCAGGCTACGTTCGTAGTCGCTGACCTCAGCATTGCCGAGACGCAGGGGCTCATCGTCAATGTAGAGACGCATTGCCTTAGCGTCCGGAGCATTGACAATCGTCTGCCCCTGGCGGGCTAGGCCGTAGGCGTCCTCGGCGTGCCTAATCGGCCAGGTCTCATGCAGACCGTTGATATAAGTGCCGTGCTCACTGGAGTCACGGCCCTCCGGCGGGTTGCCACGCATGCCGATGTACCCGTTCGACAGCGCAAACAGCGTCTCGCCCAAACCGAGCGGGAGGCCGTTCGGCTTCGTCTCAATCAGACGCCACTCATCGACCGGAGTGATGTCTCGGTCCATGAGTCCCTCGGCATTTACAAGGTGGTGGTGCTTATCCGCACGATCCGCCGGGAAGTTACGACGCTGCTTACGACGAACTGGGGACACCGTCTCCTCCTGTTTTTCAGCCTCTGCGGTCTCCGCGTCGTGACCCTGCCCCTGCGGAATCACACGCTCAGTCTCGTCGACTGCTGCCGTGGTCGAATCGTTGGCCATGATGCCTTCCGGTTTTGTCTCAGCCATTTGTCACGAGCCAGCCTAGACGAGTGCCGCCAAGTCACTGACCACAACGTCGGCGCCCGCTCGGCGCAGCGCTTCCGCACCAGCACCGCGGTCAACACCAATGACCAGACCAAATGCGCCGGCTGCACCCGCTTGCACACCACTGATGGCATCCTCGACCACCACAGCATCGCGCGGCGCCACCCCCAGATTCTTCGCCGCGTACACGAAAGTATCGGCGGCTGGCTTACCCGGCAGGTTGTTCTCATGCGCCACCACGCCGTCAACAATCTCCACGAACCGCTCACGCAGCCCAGCGGCCGTCAGCACCGGCACCGCGTTCTTCGACGAGCTAACCACCGCCAACTGCGGTTTTTCGCTTGCCGACGAGTCCCTCGCGCCCTCTAACTCGTCGAGCAGCGCAACCGACCCCGGGTAGGCCTCAATTCCCCTCTCGACTCGCGCCAAGAAGTCATCATTTTTGCGCTTCCCGAGCCCGACAATCGTCTCGTCTTTCGCTGTGTCCTCATCGCTACCGTGCGGCAGCGAAATGCCGCGAGATTCCAGGATTGCTGCGATGCCCTCATCGCGGCGGCGGCCATCGAGGTAGGTGAAGTAGTCCTCCTCTGTGTAGGCCGAGACGCCCTTGTGCTCGAAGTAGTCGCTAAACATGTCCGCCCACGCCTGCTCGTGCACATCGGCGGTAGGGGTAATCACTCCGTCGAGGTCAAAGAGGATTGCGCCCGCGCTATGGAGGAATTCTTTGGCCTTGGCGAGGTTGGTAGCACTGTCGGTCGTGGAATTAGTCATGGGGGGTCGCAGCTCCTTGGACGTTGCAGACTGCATATTCTCAATTAACTTCCCAATCAACGCTAGCAACGTTGCCCCTACCCCGCTTGCGAACCCGGGTATCTCGAATCCGAGAATCATGGTGCGCTTCCCCCAAAAACAAAACTGCCGGCGCGCATGCGGAATTGGCATCAGAGGTTAGCCAATACCACCTACACACCGGCAGTTTGGATATCTATTTTGTTATTTCAGGCTCGGCAGCCGCAGCCCGACCAAGAATTAATCCTGGTCGATACCCTCGCGCTTCTTGAACTCCAGGCGACGGCGGTGCAGGATCGGCTCGGTGTAACCGGACGGCTGGTTCACACCATCGAGGATGAGCTCCTTGGCGGCCTGGAAACCAATGGACTTGTCGAAGTCCGGAGCCATCGGCAGGTATGCCTCATCGCCCTCGTTCTGGCGGTCAACGACCTCGGCCATGCGCTCCAGCGAATCGATGATCTGCTCCTCGGTGACAACACCGTGCAGCAGCCAGTTAGCCAGAGTCTGGGAGGAAATACGCAGGGTAGCGCGGTCCTCCATCAGGTCAACATCGTTGATGTCCGGCACCTTGGAGCAGCCAACACCCTGCTCAACCCAGCGGATAACGTAGCCCAGGATGGACTGGCAGTTGTTATCCAGCTCGTTGGCCTTGTCCTCATCGGACCAGTCAGCGCCCGGCTCGCCAGCCTTAGCTGCCGCTACCGGGATGGTGAGCAGATCACCGAAGGTGTCGCGGCGACCGTCGGTAAGCAGCTTGTCCTGAACGCCGAAGACGTCAACCTCGTGGTAGTGGGTAGCGTGCAGGACACCACCGGTCGGGGACGGAACCCACGCGGTGGAAGCACCCTGCTTCGGCTGACCGATCTTCTGCTCCAGCAGCTCGGCCATCTGCTCGGTCATGGCCCACATGCCCTTACCAATCTGAGCCTTGCCCTGCAGGCCGTGTGCCAGACCGGAGTCGACGTTGTTGTCCTCGTAAGCCAGCATCCATGGAGCGGTCTTCTGGACAGCCTTGCGGAACATCGGACCAGCCTGGATGGAGGTGTGGATCTCATCACCAGTGCGGTCCATGAAGCCGGTGTTAATGAAGACGACACGCTCGGAAACAGCCTTGATGGCGGCGTCCAGGTTGACGGAGGTACGACGCTCCTCGTCCATCAGGCCGACCTTCAGGGTGTTGTGCGGAAGACCCAGCAGCTTCTCAACGTCTGCGAACAGCTCGTTGGTGAATGCAGCCTCATCCGGGCCGTGCTGCTTCGGCTTCACGATGTAGATCGAACCGGTACGGGAGTTCTTACGTGCGTTGTCCTGGTCCAGGCCCGGGATTGCACACACAGCGGTGACGACGGCATCCATGATGCCCTCGAAAATCTCCTCGCCGTCGCGGTCGAGGATGGCCGGGTTCTGCATCAGGTGGCCGACGTTACGGACCAGGTTCAGGGAACGACCGTGCAGGGTGACCTCGGAACCGTCAAGAGCGGTGTAGGTGCGGTCGTCGTTGATGGTACGGGACAGCTTCTTGCCGCCACGGGTGAACTCGACTGCGAGGTCACCGACGTTCAGGCCCAACCAGTTGGTGTAACCCAGGGTCTTGTCTGCAGCGTCAACTGCGGCGACAGAGTCCTCGAGATCCATGATGTTGGTGACAGCGGCTTCCAGGATGATGTCCTTGACGCCAGCCTTGTCGGTCTTGCCAACCGGGGACTCCGGGTCAATCAGCAGCTGGATGTGCAGACCGTTGTGCTTGAAGTAAATGGACTCCGGTGCGTCCTTGTCGCCGGTGTAGCCGACCAGGGTCTCCGGCTCGCGCAGACCGGAGGTAGCGCCACCTTCCAGGGTTGCCTGCAGGTGACCGTCGACGATGTCGTAAGAGGTGACGTCCGCGTGGGAACCGTCGACCAGCGGCAGAGCCTTGTCCAGGAAGTTACGACCCCATGCGATAACGCGGTCACCGCGGACCTTGTTGTAGCCCGGGGTGTCCTTCTCCGCACCGCCATCTTCAGGAATAGCGTTGGTGCCGTACAGCGCGTCATAAAGCGAGCCCCAGCGTGCGTTCGCAGCGTTGATGGCGAAACGGGCGTTGAGGACCGGCACAACCAGCTGCGGGCCAGCGGTGGAAGTGATCTCGGTGTCGACGTTAGCGGTGGTGACCTGGAAGTCACCCGGGTTGTCAACGAGGTAGCCAATTTCCTTCAGGAATGCGACGTACTCATCCTGATTCTGCTCGCCCGGGTGTTCCTTGTACCAAGCGTCGAGCTTTTCCTGCAGCTCATCGCGCTTGACCAGCAGCTCGCGGTTGCGCGGAGTGTACTTAGCGACAATGTCACCGAAGCCGTTCCAGAACGCGTCCTTGTCCTCAATGCCGGCGGCGGGGAGTGCGGTGTCATTAACGAAGTCGTAAAGAACCTTCGCGACCTGCATTCCACCTGCCGAAATACGCTGTGCCATTGCTCTCCTCAAAACTATTGATTGCAATTTGCCCATCCAGCCATGGCCACGTCAGCGGCTCACACTGGATGCGTTGTTCCCCTACTGTATGTGATTCGGCGCACTTATGAACCGTCTTTTTCCATAACCGCCAACCGCCAGCCCGGTATAGCGCCGCTCACATTTGCCATTTCATTCGCTTTACGACGAGCACCCTGCGAACAGACCCCACCCCTCCCCAATGACCATTCGGGCATTCAATCCTGACGCCACAACCAGCCCTCCCCCACCCGCATTGACTGCAGCATCCCCGGCACTCTTTCCTCCAGCCACAGAACACCACACACAATGGGAAAGTGTCGCGCCTCACAGACATTTACTATTGCGACCTGCGTATCAACGGCCAGCGACCAATCACGTCGCTACAGTCTCCGCCTTCAAACCAGACCATAAAAGCGAGATGACAACCGAGACCCTGGCCACTACCCAGGGATGCTCCGGCGGGGTACTGACGGTGTAACGGCAGTGTATTTAGAAGCCCGTTTCTACCTTTGCGGCCGTAATTTCGGGGGTAGCGAAACACCCCCTAAACCCCAAACACTGTTAACGGCCAGCTTTGATAATTACCAAAATATAAATCACCCCAAAGCGGGGGGAACATTATTAGCGAGCCAGCCATAGGGAAATAACAGTACAAATGTACCGGCCGGTCACAGGCGAAAATTGTTAAAGCCAAGCTACACATCACAATGTTTGCAATCTTCACAGGTGTTATCCGTATTACATACTTGAATTCACATCGGAAGCTGCTTGACGAACGTAGCGCTATGCCCCAAAATGTGAGACATGGCACGCGGAAGCGGACATTGTTTTTGTTCGCGTGTTTGCGTGCAGGGGTACAGCATTTTGCTAGCGCCCCTGCATTCACGTGACACCGCGGTCACTATCGGGTCAGCCTGTAGATCGGTTCTGTCGGAATTGTTCTTAAGTCAGCACCCGGAGTTCAAAAAGCAAGCAAAAGGAAGTGACTCCGTTTATGTCTAACGTTGGTAAGGCACGTACCGCCGCCGAAATCCAGAAGGATTGGGACGAGAACCCGCGCTGGGAAGGTATCACCCGCGACTACACCGCTGAGCAGGTTGCTGAGCTCCAGGGCTCCGTCGTCGAGGAGAACACTCTCGCTCGCCGCGGCGCTGAGATCCTGTGGGAAGGCGTCAACGTTAAGGACGACTCCTACATCAACGCTCTGGGCGCACTGACCGGTAACATGGCCGTTCAGCAGGCTCGCGCTGGCCTGAAGGCTGTCTACCTCTCCGGTTGGCAGGTTGCTGGTGACGCTAACCTCTCCGGCCACACCTACCCGGACCAGTCCCTGTACCCGGCTAACTCCGTGCCGAACGTCGTTCGTCGCATCAACAACGCTCTGCTCCGCGCAGACGAGATCGCTCGCATCGAGGGCGACGACTCCGTCGACAACTGGCTGCTGCCGATCGTCGCTGACGGTGAGGCTGGCTTCGGTGGCGCTCTGAACGTCTACGAGCTGCAGAAGGCTATGATCAACGCTGGTGCCGCTGGTACCCACTGGGAGGACCAGCTCGCTTCTGAGAAGAAGTGTGGCCACCTGGGCGGCAAGGTCCTGATCCCGACCCAGCAGCACATCCGCACCCTGACCTCTGCTCGCCTGGCTGCTGACGTCTCCAACACCCCGACCGTCATCATCGCCCGCACCGACGCTGAGGCCGCTACCCTCATCACCTCCGATGTTGATGAGCGCGACCAGAAGTTCATCACCGGTGACCGCACCTCCGAGGGCTTCTACCACGTCCAGAACGGCCTGGAGCCGTGCATCGAGCGTGCAAAGTCCTACGCTCCGTACGCTGACATGATCTGGATGGAGACCGGTACTCCGGACCTCGAGCTGGCTAAGAAGTTCGCTGAGGGCGTCAAGGCTGAGTACCCGGACCAGCTCCTGGCTTACAACTGCTCCCCGTCCTTCAACTGGTCCGCTCACCTCGAGAAGGACGAGATCGCCAAGTTCCAGAACGAGCTGGGCAAGATGGGCTTCAAGTTCCAGTTCATCACCCTGGCTGGCTTCCACGCCCTGAACTACGGCATGTTCGACCTGGCTTACGGCTACGCTCGCGAGCAGATGTCCGCATTCGTCGACCTGCAGAACCGCGAGTTCGAGGCTGCCGAGAAGCGCGGCTTCACCGCTGTCAAGCACCAGCGCGAGGTTGGCGCTGGCTACTTCGACCGCATCGCCACCACCGTCGACCCGAACTCCTCCACCACCGCCCTGAAGGGCTCCACCGAGGAGGGTCAGTTCTAAGTCACTCGGCTTAGGACTTAGGTCAAGGACCTAACTTCAACACCCAGCGAGGGTTGCACTTGCAGCCCTCGCTGGGTGTTTTTGTGTGTTTATCGACATGTCGACTCCGGGCCGTCGTGAAGCGTGCCTGAGAACCTCAGCACCTACACACGCAAGCAAAGGTTGCAACGGTTCTCTACACAAGTTCAGCAAAGCCCGCGATATGCTGGGCAGTATGTCGAAAACCTATGTCGGATCCCGCCTCCGCCAGCTACGCCGCGAGCGCGACCTCAGCCAGGCTGCGCTCGCGCAGGCGTTGGGCCTCTCGGCTAGTTACGTCAACCAGATTGAGCACGACGTCCGCCCGCTGACTGTGCCCGTGCTGCTCCGCATCACGGACACATTCGGCGTTGACGCGACTTTCTTCTCCCGCGATGACGATTCTCGCCTCCTCGCTGAGGTTCAGGACGTGGTGATGGACAAGGAGATCGCTAAGTCCCCCATGGACCTGCAGGAGATCTCGGAAATGGTTCGCGACCATCCCGACATCGCCCGCATCATGGTGGATATCCACCGCCGCTACCGCAACGTCACAGACAAACTCTCTCTGGCCACCGAGGAGCGCAACTTCGGCAACAGCACCGACACCGCCTCCGGCTCACAGGCGCTGACCATGCCACATGAGGAGGTCCGCGACTACTTCTACGCCCGCCAGAACTACATCGCTTCGGTCGACACCGCCGCCGAGGAGCTGGCCCGCGAGCTGCGCATCACCGACGAGACCACCGATGTGGTCTCTGTGCTGGCCGACAGGCTGTCCAACGACCATGGGATTCGGATTGCGCTGGAATCGTCGTTAGGCGATGTGCAGCACAGCCTTGATCGGCGGACGAAGACGCTCTACCTCGCGCGGCACCTCTCGCCGGGACAGCGGGCCTTCCGCATGTCCACGGAGCTGGGGTTTTTGGAGCAGGGCGAGACCATTTCCGAGGCCGTCGCGTCCGGGCATTTCATGTCGGAAGAGTCGCGGAAGCTGGCGCAGCGCGGAGTCGCGACGTACTACGCGGCGGCGCTTATTCTGCCGTATGAGTCGTTCCATGCGATGGCTGAGTCGAAACGCTACGACATCGAGCTGTTGTCGCGCACTTACGGCGTGGGCTACGAGACCATCTGCCACCGACTGTCCACGATGCAACGCCCCAGCTTGCGCGGTATTCCATGGACATTCGTGCGCGTCGACCGCGCGGGCAACATGTCCAAACGTCAATCCGCCACGGGCTTCCACTTCACGCATTCGGGCGGTACCTGCCCGTTGTGGAACGTCTACGAGACTTTCTCCTACCCCGGCAAAGTCATGCGGCAGGTCGCGCTCATGCCGGATGGTCGGCCGTACATGTGGATCTCGCGGACCGTGGAGCATCACGCGGCACGTTTCGGCAAGCCAGGTAAGGTTTTTGCCATCGGTTTGGGCTGCGAGGCCCGTCACGCTGAGCGCACCGTGTACGCCGATGGTCTCGATCTCGCGGACCTCGACGCCGCCACTCCGATCGGTGCTGGCTGCAGGGTCTGCTCCCGCGAGGCCTGTCCGCAGCGCGCGTTCCCGCCGATCCATCGCGATATCGACATCAACATGCACCGCTCCACCGTCTCGCCGTACTAGTTCGCTTTACGACGGGCGCAGGGCCGGCCTGTTTGCGGGGGGGGCTTGGTTCGCGCAGGATGCCCCAAAAAAGGAAGACCCCAAAAAAGAAAGTGCTTAAGTTTATGACACTTTCGCACCGATTTTCACGGTCAAACTGTCATAAACTTAAGCACTAACTCGTATCTGCCTGAGCCGGGACCAGCCCGGTGAGAGCCAGGACCAGCGAAAACTGGCCCCAGGCCAAAGCCACAACCTCTTACAGGTTAATCATCTTGCCCATAACGCCCTCGGCTGCTTCCTTCATAGCCTCGGACATGGTCGGGTGAATGTGAACGGCGCGGCCGATTTCCTCAGTGGTCAGCTCGTACTTCTCAGCCAGAACCAGCTGCGGCATGAGCTCGGAAACGTTGGCGCCCACCATGTGGCCACCCAGCAGCTCGCCGTATTCGGCATCTGCAATGAGCTTCACGAAACCAGCCGGCTCCGCCAGACCCTGGGCCTTACCGTTGGCAGAGAACGGGAAGGTGGAGACCTTAATCTCGCGGCCGTTCTCCTCTGCCCACTTCTTGGCCTGCGCCTCGGTCTTACCGAAGGAACCAACCTGCGGGTTACAGAAGGTTGCGCGCGGCATCATGTTGTAGTCCGGGATGGTCTCGGTCTCGTGTCCCGCCATGTGCTCAGCTGCGATAACGCCCTGTGCCTCAGCGACGTGTGCCAGCTGCAGCTTCATGGTGACGTCACCGATGGCGTAGATGTTGTCGACGTTGGTGCGCATGTACTCGTCGATGACAATCTCGCCGCGCTCGCCCAGCTCAACACCGGCCTTGCCCAGGCCGATGCCCTCGGTGCGCGGTGCGAAGCCGATGGAGACCATAACGCGGTCGACGGTCAGAGTCTGCTCGTCGCCACCATCCTTGGCCTCGACCTTGACCTCAACCGAGTCACCATTGTCCACGATGGAGGTGGTCTTGTGCCCGGTCATGAGCTTGACGCCCAGCTTCTTGTATTCCTTGGCAATAACCTTGGAGACGTCTGCGTCCTCGTTCGGCAGAACGTTGTCCATGAACTCGACGATGGTGACGTCCACGCCGTAGTTGGCCAAGACGTATGCGAACTCCATACCGATGGCGCCAGCGCCGACGATAACCATGGAGTCCGGCAGCTCGTCGGAGAGAATCTGCTCTTCGTAGGAAACGATGTTGCCGCCGACCTCAACGCCCGGCAGGGAACGGACGACAGAGCCGGTTGCAATAATCGCCTTGTCGAAGGTAATTTCCTTGCCCTTGTCATCGCCATCAGTGATGGCCATGGAGGTCGGGCCAGTGAATTCACCGAAACCGTTGATTTCGGTGATCTTGTTCTTCTTCATCAGGAAATGAACACCCTTGACGATGCCCGCGGACACCTTGCGCGAACGCGCGTGTGCGGCACCGAAGTCAAAGGAGACATCGCCGGAGATACCGAAGGTCTTAGCCTCATGGTTGAAAATGTGCGCCACCTCGGCGTTCTTCAACAGAGACTTGGATGGAATACAGCCAACGTTGAGGCAGACACCGCCCCAGTATTGCTTCTCCACCACAGCAGTCTTCAGCCCCAGCTGGGATGCACGGATTGCTGCGACGTATCCGCCAGGACCGCCGCCGAGTACTACAAGATCAAAATGTTCAGCCACGTGCACAAGTCTACGCACGACTTGCCTTTACTTCACGCGCGAGTCCCGGTTTTACCTACTGCGGTCGGCTACGGTGGTGGGCATGGGCACCGACACGGACACCGACTTGGGCAACAATTCCTCCTTCGTCTCCACTGACCTTGTCCCCGATTGGCTGGACGATATCGACGGCTCCCAGGCGCTGGCGTGGGCTCGCGCGCAGTCGGAGGCCACCGTCGCAGGCGTCGATTCGCTTGCCGACGACACCAGCGACCGCACCAACCTGGAACAACGCATCCTGACTGCGCTCAACACCGATGCCCGGATCGCATACCCGGTGCGGCGCGGCGAGTACCTCTATAACTTCTGGCGGGATGCCGAGCATCCGCGGGGTCTGTGGCGGCGCACCTCGTTGCAGAGCTATCTGGCTGGCCAGGAAGATCCGCAGACGACCGAGTGGGAAGTGCTGGTTGACCTCGATGAGCTGGCGAAAGCCGAGGGAGAAAACTGGGTCTGGAAGGGCACGGTGTGCCGTTATCCGGATTACGACCGCGCGTTAATTCTGCTCTCGCGCGGCGGCGCCGATGCCACCGTGGTGCGGGAGTTTGACCTCGTCAACTGCACTTTTGTCGAGGATGAGCCGTTCTACCTCCCGGAGGCGAAGTCCGATGTCTGTTGGTTGGGCCGTGACGAGATTCTCGTTGGCAGTGATTTTGGTCCGGGGTCACTTACGGATTCGGGCTACCCTCGGCAGGTACGTAGGTGGCGGCGCGGCATGCCGTCGTCAAGCGCGGATGTGATTTTCTCGGGCCACAGTGATGATGTGGCCGTGGGCGGCTGGTTCGACGCGACGGAGGGTTTCGAGCGGCTGTTTGTCGAGCGTGCGCATGATTTTTATAATTCGCAGCGGTTCGTGGCAGCGGAGCGTTCGGGCAAGTTGGCGGCGCAGCAGAATGGGGACTTTTCGCTGCAGATTCTGGAGGTGCCACAGGACTGCCGGACGAGTGTCCATAGGCAGTGGCTGGTGCTGATGCCGCGCACGGACTTCAACGGCATTCCGGCTGGTGGCGTGGCTGTTGTGGAGCTAGAAAAGTGGCTGGCAGGCTCGCGTGAGGTGGAGGTGATTTTCACCCCGGATGCGCACACGTCGTTCCAGCAGCTCGCGTGGACGAAGAACTTCCTGGTGCTGACGCTGTTGGAGGATGTCGCGACGAAGTTGGTTGTCTTGCGCGAGGTCTCATGGGAGCCGGTGGAGGCCTTCGGCGAGTTACCTGCGCAGGCCACTGTGAGCGTGATTGATACGACCTCTGAACGCGATGATGAGATCTGGTTGGTGTCGACCTCGGCAACGCAGCCGGCAACCCTCTGGTACGGGCAAGTCGGCAGCCCCCTCACGGAAGTGCGGCGTGCTCCGGCGCTCTTCGACAGTGAGGGGTTGGAGACACGCCAGCACTGGGCGACCTCGGCCGATGGCACGCGCATTCCGTATCGCATCACCGGCCGCTTCGGCGCGGAGGCGGGCGCTGATACAGGTGATGGCACAGGCGCGGAGACAACCACAGACGCACCCACTCCGAACCCAGCCCCAACCCTCGTGCACGCCTACGGCGGTTTCGAGGTCTCGCTGGTCCCGCAGTACTCGGCGATTCGTGGCCTGACCTGGCTCGAGCGCGGCGGTTACTTCGTGGAGGCCAACCTGCGTGGCGGTGGCGAATTCGGTCCGACCTGGCACTCCTCGGTGGTCAAGACTGAGCGGATGAGGGTCTATGAGGATCATCAGGCCGTGCTGCGCGACCTTGTTGCACGTGGCTACTGCACGCGCGAACAGCTGGGCGTGCGCGGTGGTTCCAACGGCGGGTTGCTGACCGCTGTCTGCCTCACCTCCTACCCGGAGTTGGTAGGCGCAGTGGTATCCCAGGTGCCGCTGGCGGACATGATGCGCTATCACAGGCTGTCCGCGGGAGCCTCCTGGATGGCCGAGTATGGAAACCCGGACGACCCCACCGAGCGGGCTGCAATTGCGCAGTATTCGCCGGTCCAGCGCGTCGTCAAGCGAGAACAGCGCGCCTACCCACCGGCGTTGATTACGACTTCCACCAGGGACGACCGTGTCCACCCGGCGCATGCGCGGAGCCTGGCTTGGCTGTTGGAAGAAGCCGGTCAGCCGGTGGACTATCACGAAAACACAGAGGGCGGGCACGCGGGCGCAGCGGATAATTCGCAGGTCGCGTTTGTCGAGGCGCTCATATCTACGTGGCTGTGGAACAAGCTCAAGTAAGGTAACAGCCGTGAGTAGCGCTGATTTCACTAATCCATATACCGGTATCGCGTTCAACCTGGGTTTCCGGGTGAACAAATACGAGCTGGACCTCGACTATCGGGTCGGGCCGAATCGTCTGAAGGCGACGGCGACTCTGCATATCGAGATCAACGCCTGGACCTCGCACATCACGCTCGACTTTGCGGATGCGCTGGGGGCCGATTCGGTGGATGCGATTTCCGATTCGCAGGCACACTCTATCGATGTGAAGCGTTGGCGCCATTCGGGTCGTAAGCTGCGAGTCACCTTTGACCGCGAGCTAGCTCCCGACGAGACGCTGCGGTTGATTGTCACTTACTCGGGCACGCCACGTCCGGTGCGCTCGAAGTGGGGCGAAATTGGCTGGGAGGAACTGGAAAACGGTGCGCTCGTGGCATCGCAGCCGGTGGGCGCGGCGTCGTGGTACCCCTGCGATGACGATCCCGAGGTCAAGGCATTCTACGAGTTCACGATGGTCACCGACGCTCCCTACGAGGTCGTCGCACCAGGGCTTGCCGACGCTCCGGTGAACGTGGGCGGATCGCGCCGCCGCTGGCGGTTTGTCACCGAAGAGCCCATGGCCTCCTACCTGGCCACCATCAATGTCGGCCAGTTTAAGAAGGTCGAGCTGCCGTGCGAGACCTCGACTGTGGTGGCGTGGGTGCCTTCTGAGCTGGTGGCCAATGCTCGCCATGACTTCCGCGATCAGGGGCGCATGCTCGATGAATTCGCCAAGCTCTTTGGCCCTTACCCCTTCCGCGCCTACCAGGTGGTCATTTGTGAGGATGACCTGGAGATCCCCATTGAGGCTCAGGGGCTTTCCATCTTCGGCGCCAACCACGCCGACGGCAAGGATACGTGGAATCGACTGATTGCCCACGAGTTATCGCACCAGTGGTTCGGCAACAGCGTTGGCATTTCGCAGTGGCGCGATATCTGGCTCAACGAAGGGTTTGCCTGCTACTCCGAGTGGGTGTGGTCCGAGGTCAGCGGTGGTGCCAGCGCGGATGTGCACGCCCGCAAGCACTACCTGGATCTGCTTGAGGAAGAGCAGGACATCGTCATCGCCAACCCAGGGCCAAAGCTGATGTTCGACGACCGTCTGTACAAGCGCGGTGCACTGACTGTACACGCTCTGCGTCTGCTGCTGGGCGACGAGGTGTTCTTCGACCTGGTACGCAAGTGGACCACCACTAACCGCCACAGTGTGGTCGATGCAGTGGACTTCCGCGCACTGGCCAACCGCGTGTGCCGTGAGCGTGGCATCACCACCTCGCACCTGGATGTCATCTTTGACTCCTGGCTATCACGCAGCTCCTTGCCAAACTTCCCCGCTGACCCGACGCGCTCCCCTGCTGACCAGGGCATCGGCGATAATGGTGCTCCAATCGTGGACGAGAAGCTGGCTGCTCAGTTTGCAAAGCTCGGCTACTCGAAGGCCAAGGACTAGAGAGCTAGAGGCACGTCAATGTCCGGTTTCAAATGGTTGTCGCTGGCCACGATTGTCGCGGCGATAGGCAGCTTCGCGGTGCTGATTATTTCGGCCCGCGCACTTCCCAATGCTATAAACCTGCAGTTCGTGGCGTTTTGGGGACTGTTCTTCGCGCTCACGGGTGTTCTCGGCGGGTTGATGCAGGAGACCACGCGCGCAATCGGTGCTGCGGAATCGCGGGAGCGGGATCGAGAGCAGGGGCAGAGCCAGGAGCAGGAAGCCTCGGAAGCGGGTCAAACTCTCGGTGCTCGTCCCATCACAGTGTCCCTGGGCGTCGCCGCAGTTACTTTCGTCACCATGGCAGTGACGGGTCCGCTGTGGGCCCCACTGGTCGTGCAGGATGGCGCCGGCACTGCAATTCTGCTCATGGCCTCTGGCCTTGCTCTGTACTCCATGCAGGCCACCACCTCGGGTCTGCTCAGCGGCCGCCAGCTGTGGGGCCCCTACGCCGCCCTAATCATGATTGACATTCTCGTGCGCGTAGCACTGGCACTCGTCGCCTGGCACTTCGGCTGGGGCCTGCTGGCCTGGCTGATTATCACGGTGTTCGGGACAGTCAGTTGGCTTATTCTCGCGCTGTTTTCCCCGGCAACCCGCTCGGTCATGTTCGCGCGTGCCGACGTCCCGGTGCGCCGCTTCATCACTCTCATGGTCACGGCCATGGGCGCATCCGGCGCATCTGCTGTGCTGGTCACAGGTTTTCCGACAATCGTCAAGATTGCCGGCGAAGCGGTCACCACTGGCGCCGGGATAGCCGAGTCGCTTACCCCGCCGCATGCCAACAACTTCACCGCAGCGGTGACCATTGCGGGTATCGCCTACGCTGTAACGCTGACCCGCGCTCCGCTGCTCATGCCCTTGGAGAAGTTCCAAAACGCCATCATTGTGAGCTTTGTCCGGCATCGCTCCGAAGGCGTGCTGGCAGCGCTGGCCAAGCCGTTGGGGGCGCTGGCTGCTTTCGGCACCTTCGGGGCGGGCCTGGCATGGCTCATCGGCCCGTGGATTATGACTCTCATCCTGGACGATAGCTATCACGTGTCCGGGCCGGTGCTCGCAGCGCTGACGCTCGGTGCGACGTTGACCGCCATGTTGATGATTACCGGCTCGGTCACCTTGGCAGTGGAAAAGCACCATATGTATCTGATCGGTTGGTTGGCTGCGACCACGATCGCCGTTGCCATTCTTTTCCTCCCTGGGCACCTGTCGGTACGCACGGTCGCGGCTATCGCCGTAGGCTCTGCAGTAGGTGTTGCCATTCACCTGCTTGCGCTGCGCAAACTTTCCCCACGTGCTGCCAGGTCAGCCGTATCGGAGGCTTTTGCGGTGGAATAACACCACCCACATCCAATGCCCCCCCCCAAAAAAAAACCGTCCACATCCCCCTGCAACTCCCAAGGTTCGAGACTCACATGTCCACCATCACTAACCTCACGGTTCTCATGACCGTCTACCACCGCGTCGTCCCCGACCAGCTCGATGCTGCGCTGCAGTCGCTGTGGAACCAGACGCGTCCGGCCGCGCACGTCATTGTGGTCATCGATGGCCCGATCGGGCAGGAACTCGACCGGGTCGTCGTCAAGCATGAGCAGGCGCATTCGGAGATGACCGTGCTGCGGTGTGCAGAAAATGGCGGCTCGGGAGTGGCTTCGCAGGCGGGTCTTCAGTTGGTGGAAACGCCATGGGTGGCGCGGCTGGATGCGGACGATATTGCGCGTGCGGACCGCTTTGAAAAGCAGTGGGACGTGCTGACCGCTAATCCGGAGTTGGATGTGCTGGGCAGTGCAATGGCGGAGTTCGAGGGCACGCCGGACAATGTGGTGCGCGTGCGGACCCTGCCGCAGACGCACGCCGAGATTGCGCGTTATATCAAGATCAATTCGCCCGTGAATAACCCCTCCTCGATGCTGCGAACGGCGAAGGTGCGTGAGGTCGGTGGGTATCGCGACATCCGTCTGATGGAGGACTACGACCTCTGGGTGCGCCTCATGGCCGCCGGCGCGAAGTTTGAGAATCTGCCCGAGCCGCTGGTGTACTTCCGCGCCGACGGCATGTTCGAGCGACGAACCTCCCGCGGCATCATCCGCGGTGAACGCCAGCTCCAGCGCACGCTGGTAGCTGAGGGGCTGATTTCCCGGCCGCGGGCGGTGTTTAACTTGGCGGTGCGGACACTTTTCCGACTTTTGCCAACTCAGCTCATGTCACGCGCATATCGACGATTGTTTGTGCGGTAGGCTTCGGAGCGATGACTGACAACATGGATTTCTCGGACACCTGGCTGATTGTGCCGTGCTACAACGAGGGCCAGGTTATTCGTGAGGTTCTCGAGCACGCTCGCGAGACCTTCCCCAACATTGTCGCGGTCAACGACGGCTCTTCGGATAACTCCAGCCTGGAGATCCACAGGGCTGGCGCTCACCTGGTCAACCACCCTGTCAATTTGGGTCAAGGTGCCGCTATCCAAACCGGCGTGGAATACGCCCGCGCGCAGGCTGGCTCGAAGTACTTTGTCACCTTCGACGCCGATGGCCAGCACCAGGTCAAGGACGTCGTCGCTATGGTGCAGCGACTGCGCACCGAACCAATCGACATCATTGTGGGAACCCGTTTCGGCCGCCCTCGCGCCGAGGATGACCAGGTGCCGCTGATTAAGCGAATTGTCCTCAAGACGGTGGTCATGTTGTCACCACGCACGCGCCGGCTCGGGCTTACCGATGCCCACAACGGCCTGCGCGCCTTCAACCGCACGGTGGCAGAGCAACTGAACCTACGCATGAACGGCATGAGCCATGCCTCCGAATTTGTCGAGGTCATGGACAGCAGAGGTTGGCGCACCGCTGAACAGCCGGTGGATATCCTCTACACGGAATACTCCATGTCTAAAGGTCAATCCTTGTTCAACGGTGTCAATATCCTTGCCGACTCCCTGATTTCGAAGAGGCTGCCATGACCGCATCCATCGTTCAAATTATTTTGCTGCTGGCGATGGTGGGCCTGGTCGCTTACTTCGTCGCTAACCGTCGTAAAGCGCGCGCCAAGGCGGGCGTGAAGCTGGGATTCGTCGTTTTCGTCATCGCGTGCCTATGGGCAATCGTGCGTCCCGACGATCTGACCGTGGTGGCCAACTGGATTGGTGTGACTCGGGGCACCGATTTGCTGCTCTACGTACTGGTGTTGGCGTTCGTGTTTACCACGGTGTCGTCCTACATTCGCTTCCGCGAACAGGAGCTACGCTACGCGCGACTGGCTCGTGCAGTGGCCTTGAAGACCGCTGTGCGTCCGGAAGAAGAAATTGTGATTTCGGGCAGCCAGAACAACAGTCAAAAGGACAGCGCGACAAACGTCGAGAACAACGCTCCGTCCGACTAATCGGCACGCTAAGCGCATGTGAATCTGAGGCTGTGGTTCCATAGAAGCCATGAGCGAAGCAAATAAGGACAACGCCGCCGCTGACAACAGCAGCGATTCGCAGCAGCCCTCGGCAGACGCAGCGCCGCAGGGGACACAGCAGGAACCCCAGCAGGTTTCTCAGCCGGTACCCACTGAGCAGGACTTGGAGTCCTGGTCTGCCGACAGTGATGGAAAAACCAAGTCGTGGTACTCGATTCCGAACGCCGCATGGGCGCTAGCTGTCGTCGCATTGATTGTTGTCGGCGCAGCGGGCTTCTTCGCTGGTTCGCGTTCGGCTAGCTTCAACGGCGTGAGCACCGTCAACATGGCGGGCGTTGCACCAGGCAAGGGGGAGATTGCGCCTGTACCTGGCCCGAACGGGGATTTTGATGCCAGCATCTATGGGCCAAAGGCGGGAGCACAGCTGAAGTCCCCGGAGGATATGGACAATGTCCACCGCCGCAATGAAAATGATCCTTTTGCTCTCGGTGCAGTGGATGCGCCGGTCGTAATCTCGATCTACTCGGACTTCGAATGCCCGTTCTGCGCGAAGTTCGCAAACGAAACCGAGCCTGCCCTCGTGGAAAAGTACGTCAATGAGGGCCTGGTCCGCCTGGAGTGGAACGACATGGCCATCAACGGCGAGAAGGCTACCAAGGATGCTGAGGCCGGACGTGCCGCGGCAGCTCAGGGCAAGTTCTGGGAATTCTCCCGTGCACTGTTTAAGAAGGCCGGGGAAAAGGGCCAGGGTCACCCGGAGTTCACTGAAAAGGAACTGATTGCCGTCGCTCGTGAGGCCGGTGTGCCGGACATGAAGCGCTTTGAAAAGGAACTTAAGGACGGCAAGTGGACCGAGGCGGTAGAGAATGCCACCCAGTTCGGTTCCATGCTGGGCATTTCCGGTACTCCGGGCTTCCTCGTTGGTACTCAGTTCGTCTCGGGCGCACAGCCTCTCGACGTGTTCGAGGACAATATCGAGCTGGCTCTCATCCACGCTAAGCGCATGGAAGAAGCTGGCAAGTAAGCTGCGCTGACTCACGGCTAACTTACGCGGGCGAGTGCACGAAGCCGCCCGCATAAGTTGCGCTAGCCCTGATTCCGGAAGTACTCCACAGTACGAGCAACACCCTCGTGAATGCTCATAGCTGGCTCCCAGCCGAGTACCTCACGTGCCCGCGTGGGATCCAATGCCGACCGCGCCACATCACCAGTGCGCGGCGGTGCAAACTCCGGATTATCCTCGGCTTTCGCAGCCTGCGCCACCAACGAGTGCAGCTGCCGATCCGAGGTTTCTACACCGGTGCCAATATTAAAGCGCATCCCGCCACCGACCTCGCCGGATGCGCGGTAGAAAGCATCCACTACATCGTCGACATACACATAGTCGCGGGTATTTCCGCCGTCACCGAACACCTTGGTTGGCTCTCCCGCCAGCAGTCGCTGAGCGAAAATAGCCACCACACCGGCCTCACCGTGTGGATCCTGCCGCGGGCCGTACACATTCGCCGGCGCGATGTGCGAGCATTCGAGCCCGTAAAGATTGCGGAACATATTCAAGTACAGTTCGCCCGTCGCCTTTGAGGCGGCATAGGGGCTCAGCGGATTGACCGGCACGTTCTCCGACACCGGAAGCTCCTCCGGCGTGCCGTAGATGGAACCGCCCGAAGATGTAAACACAACCTTGCGGACACCGTGCTTTCGGGCCGCATCGGCAAGTTTGATTGTGCCAATGATGTTCAGCGTCGCATCCCGCACCGGGTCGGCCACGGAAATCCGCACATCAATCTGCGCTGCGAGGTGGAAAATAACCTCCGGACGGTTTTGCTCGAGCAGCTCGTCCCAGTCCACCTCCAGCACATCGGCGGTTATGAACTCAAAGTCGTCGTTAAGCGATGCCTGCTGGAGGTTTTCCAGCTTTCCGTGGGAGAGATCGTCCAGCGCCGTGACTGCGTACCCTTCAGCCAGCAGCCGGTCAACCAGCGTCGAACCGATAAATCCCGCACCACCCGTCACCAGCGCACGCGGTTTCGCGCTTGCCGACGATTCTGTCATCGCGGTGGCCGGTGATTCGTTCTTGTGCTTCTCCATAGGAAGAACTATAGGCGCTTAGTAAGGAAAGCCGCTTATACGTGTGCCAACCTCACATTGACGGGGTTGATTAGTCTTCCAGGGAATGCGAGATTACTCAGCGCGCTGTGGCAGGTTGACGGTGGAATTGAAGAAAATAACCAAGCCCATCAGGATGGCGATGACCATACCGCCACCGAGCATGACCGGGTAGGTCATCCAGGAGATGGACTCGGAGAGCTTGGTCAGAATTGCTGGGAATGCGAAGCCGATGTAAGTCAGGCAGTAGAAGATACCGGTCAGCCCGGCCATGTCGCGCGGGCCGGCGATGCGCTGTACTTCGTTGAGGCCGGTAAACATGGCCAGGCCGTAGCCGGTGCCCAGCACCAGCGCTGCAATAAACGCCGTCACTGCGGTGGGGTTGGTGGACATCCATGCGGCCATTCCCATGCCGATAACCACAATGCCCATTGCGATCAGCGAGCCGCGGGCGTTGTGCTCGGTTACAAAGCGTGGACCAATCTGCTGAATGCCAAAACCACAGAGCAGCGCAAACAGTGTGACCATCGCGGAGTAGAACACTGGCTGGGAGACGTGGTCCTGAAGCAGAGAAGGAATGATTGCATAGGCAACACCGGCTGCACCGAAGACCCACGGCGCTCCCATCGCGGCGACGAGCAGGAAGCGACGGTTAGTTACCGAAGGGGTGTGTAGAGATTCCCAGACGCTTTCGTGCGGAGCATTGCTGCCGCCCAGGTGCGGCGACTGGCGGGTCTCCGGCACAGCCACAAGACCGAAGATCGTTGGGATGGAAATCAGGATGTGGATGATATAAGCCAACTGCCCCGGCAGCGGTGCGAACTGCGCCAACGTGCCGGCAATACCCGCACCCAGGCCAAAGCCCAAGGTCAACGCCATGGACTGACGCTTCGCGCCCGAGGTGGAAGTGGCCTTGGGGTCAAAGCGTGGATCGGAAAGCTCCTTTACCCACGAGCCGCCCACGGCCATGACAATGCCGACTGCCAGGCCCGAGATAAAGCGACCGGTGAGAATGAGCGGAGCGATGGTCTCGCCCAGCGCGATGAGAGTCGAGCCCAGAATCGAGAGCACCGGCGCGGCGAGCATCACCGGCTTACGGCCGATACGGTCCGAGATTGGGCCAGAAATCAGCAGTGCCGGCGCGATGCCGAGAGCGTAGACCAGCAATAGAAGGTCAATGAACACCGGCGCCAGGTCAGCGTTTTCGCGGTACATCACCATCAGCGGTGTGAATTCATTGCCACCCCACGCGACGGCGAAAACTGCAATTGCGGCGAGCAGCCACAACGGCGTGCCTTTATTGGATTTGGCCCTGCCGTGAGGTACCTCGTTTTCATTGCCGTTAGTTCCTGCGTGAGAAGACATGTCGTTTACTTTACGACGGTCCCCAGCGCCTTACGCACAATGGTGCAGATTTTAAGCCACCGGAGCTAACCACAAGAGGTGTGCCGAGATAGTTGAGCAGGCGGGGCGGGGCAACTGAGTCGGTTAGTGCTGTGGCGACTAGTGGAGTGGTGGCTAATGCGGTGGCGTGCCCAGTTTGGTCACCTCGGGTTGGTCTCGGCACAAATGCCCCTGAAACCTGGGGCTCACACCCCCGTCTCGGGGTGGCATGTTGCCGACCTTGCATCCCTGCCCCATCCGGGGGCAATGACCTTTTCGACACTACATCGTTATTGTTCCGTTACTTCTTTCGTATCTTGCGCCACTTTCGCCGCACTATTCACACAACTTCTGATTATATAATTACAGATTAGTTCAATGTGGGGGTAGCCGAACAGCCATAAAACGCAGATTTCCCCTATTTAAGACAGTCTCACGCACAAACGGCCATCAGCTCGCGCACATCAGGCCGGAAACGGCCCGTCGTTAAGCAGCATCCATTCCACACCCTTTACATACCCCCGATTCCACCTTTTTCAGACATCTAGAAAATGAATTCGGTCACAAACAAAGGAAATCTACCGCCATTCACCAACCCCCATTACCCCCGTTGCCCACTTTTTGTCGTCGCTCGCTGAAGTTCAAACGCTGGTCGCTACCGGTCTGGCTGTGTAAGAATTCGACACCGTCAAACAATCTGTCCATTCCCCAAACGCTGGCTGAGAAAAACCTGGGGCGATTTCTGCACGACCGCTGAGATCGCCAAGGTCCTCGATGGCCGTGCGGACGGGTATGTAAAGAAAGTCTTGTTATTTATGACTACTTCGATCATCGCGACTGATCCCAAGCAGCGCCGCCAGGTGCTCACGGGAACTCTCGTGGGTACGACCATCGAGTTTTATGACTTCCTGATTTACGCTCAGGCCGCAGCTATCGTGCTCGCTCCGCACTTCATCGAGCCGGCTGCACAGTCGAACCCACAGGTCGCTCAGGTGCTCGCCTGGGCAACCCTGGGTATTTCCTTCCTCTTCCGCCCACTTGGCGCTATTGTTGCTGGCCATATCGGTGACCGTTACGGCCGCAAGATGATTCTGGTCTTCACCCTCATCGGCATGGGTGCGGCTACTTTCTGCATCGGCCTGCTACCGACCTATGAATCAATCGGCATCGCCGCACCTATCCTGCTGGTTCTCCTCCGTGTTTTCCAGGGTATTTCCGCTGGCGGTGAATGGGGCGGTGCAGCCCTGATGTCCGTGGAGTACGCACCGAAGGAAAAGCGCGGTCTCTACGGCGCATTCCCGCAGGCCGGTGTTCCGCTGGGTCTGACCCTCGCGACCGGCACCATGCTGATTGTTATGGCAATCGTCGGCGAGGAAGCCTACATGGACTGGGGCTGGCGTGTGCCGTTCCTGCTGTCCTTCATCTTGGTTCTGATCGGTTACATGATTCGCCGTTCCGTTGACGAGTCCCCGGTCTTCCAGGCTATGCAGACTGAGTCTGCCGAGCGTTCCGCTCCGCTGCCGGAGCTCTTCCGCAACCACTGGGGCAAGGTCATCCAGGGTGCTCTGATCTTCGCTGCTCAGCAGGCTACCGGTTACCTCGTGATCGCATTCTTCGGCGCTTACGCACAGAAGACACTGGGCTACCCCGCAACCGTCGCATGGACCGGTACTCTCGTCGCTGGTATTTGCTGGACCATCTTCATGTTCATCGCCGGTGCTTGGTCCGACCGCATCGGCCGCGCTAAGACCTTCATCATCGGCTACGTCGTGATTATGATTTGGGAGGCCGTCATGTGGAGCATCCTGGACCAGGGTCCGTTCCTGTACATCATGACCGTCGCAGTTCTCACCCTGCCACTGGCCCTGACCTTCGGCCCGCAGCCAGCCATGTACTCCGAGATGTTCCCGGCTGAGGTCCGCTACTCGGGCGCTTCCATCGCTTACGCCATCGGCGCCGTCCTCGGTGGCGCATTCGCTCCGATGATTGCCCAGATGATCATGGACGCCACCGGCAACCCGTTCTACATCTCCGTCTACCTGATGGCCATGGCTATCCCGGCACTGATTGCCCTGTTCCTGCTGCCGAAGGGTCTCGAAGACCGAGACCTGATCGAGCACCCGGAAACTAACCTCGACGAAGTTAAGTCGCGCGTCTAGTTCCCACAGCTAAGGGATCTGCCCCACCGAGGGTCTGATTACGCAAGCCGTCGTCAAGCATTGCACAACGCAGCATTTGCTTGACGACGGCTTTTGCGTTTCCACCTTCTTTTTCTCCCGATAACCCGCTTTCTCTTTCCTCGGTCCCGATTTCCTCATGAGTTTCTCAGTCGAAAGCGACTGACAAGCCCCAGATATCCCATTAACGTTGGGTTATGGCACAGAATTCTTCCAGCTCCACGCGAATCCCCCGCCGGCGCTCGACCGACGCTCCGAAGACACTCCCCTCCCGTCCGGAACCGGAAGTGGCACGCGCACTGCAAAAGGTCCTGGACGGCTATTTCCCCGAGGCGCGCGCTGATGTCCGCGCCCTTTTAGAAGACCCCACCCTGCGGCCCACCTCTGGGCTGACCGTGGAGGAGGCCAGGCAGCACACCACCGAGGCGTTGTCCAAGGTGCTTAAGACCGGCATGCCCTATGGTGCTTTCCGCACTGACCAGGGAGGCACAGGAGATACCGGCGGGACACTCTCCGGGATTGAAATGCTCGGCCACACCGACTTGTCGTTGATGGTGAAGTCCGGAGTGCAGTGGGGCCTTTTCGGCGGCGCTGTCAGCAATCTGGGGACTGAGCGTCACAGCGAGTTGGTGCGTGACCTCATTGAGCTGCGGGCTCTCGGCTGCTTTGCGATGACCGAACGCGGCCACGGCTCGGACGTGCAATCACTCGAAACCACGGCACATTACGACCCCGAGACGGAAGAATTCATCCTCAATTCGCCGACAGCTTCCTCTGAGAAATGGTTTTTGGGCAACGCCGCGCGCGATGGGCGCTGGGCTGCGGTCTTTTGCCAGCTCTACACACCAGGACAAGAAGAATCCCATGGTGTGCACTGCATTGTTGCCCGGATCCGCAATGATGATGGTTCGCCTGTCGACGGGGTTGCGATTGGCGACCACGGCACCAAAGGTGGCCTCTTGGGCGTGGACAACGGCACTCTCATGTTCGACCATTACCGCGTGCCGCGGGAGAACCTGCTTAACCGTTTCGCAGATGTCTCGGCCGCTGGCGAGTACAGCAGCGATATTGGCAGCCCCAATGCACGGTTTTTCACGATGCTCGGTGCCCTCGTGCGCGGCCGCGTGACAGTCGGTGCGGCCGCTGGTGCGGCAACCCGCACCGCACTGACCATCGGCACCAAGTACGCACACTTGCGGCGCCAATTTGCTCCCGACGATTCGCTGCCGGAAAAGAAACTCATTGAGCACCGCCAGCACCGAATCCGACTACTCCCCCGCATTGCGCGTTCGTACGGTCTGCAATTTGCCACCAACCTGCTGATCAAGCGGATTCACGACCTCGAAGCGGAAGGGCTGGACCGTGCGAATCTAACCCCGGAGCAGGCTCGCGATCTACGTGAAGCGGAGGCACATGCCGCCGCATTGAAGGTCGCCAACACCGCGCATGCCACCGATGCCATCCAGGAGATGCGTGAGGCCACCGGTGGAGCTGGCTACCTGGCGGAGAACCTGTTGACCATTCTCAAAGAGGACTCTGACGTATTCACTACCTTTGAGGGCGACAACGTGGTGATGTTGCAGCTGGTCACCAAGGAACTTTTGGGTGGTTTTGCCCGGGAGGTACAGAGTTTTTCCAACCTGGAAATGGTGCGCTTCGGCCTCGACAATTTCAGTGGCATTTTGCGCCGTCGCACCGGTGCGGACGCCGTCGTTCAGAACCTCTTGGATGCGCTGACTGACGCTGATGAGTCCTCGCTCTTTGACCCCGCCAGCCAGATGCAATTGCTCATCGAGCGCGAGAATCGACTTCTCAAGTCCCTTGCTCGCAGGCTGCGCCCGGCGCGGAAACTGCCTGTGGAAAAGGCCGCGAAGCTGGTGGACAAGGTCCAGGACCACATGATTTCCTGCGCGTGGGCGCATATCGATCGCATGATTTTGGAAGCGTTCTTTGAAGCTGAATCCACACTCACAGATGAGCGCTCTCAAGAGGTGCTCGAGCAGGTTCGCGATGTGTTCTTCCTGTCGGTGGTCTGCGATAACGCCGGCTGGTTCTTGGAGCAGTCACTGCTCACCGGTACTCGCACCAAGGGCGCGCGGGCGGGCTTGGCCGATCTTGTTGATTCCCTTGGCCCCTGGTCTGAGGTGCTTGTCGACGCCTTCGGTGTCCCCAGCACCATGCTGGATATCCCCATGATGGAGCCTTACGACGCGATGACACCGAAAGCTAAGGCAAACCCGGCTAGTTAGCGTGTTGGCCGGTTGGCCGCTGTGGTGGCTGCTGTGGCGGTGACTGGTGTGAGGTAGCTACGGCCTGGATGCGCAGGTTGGCTACTGCGCCAAGAAACCTTCCAACCCAGCCACAGTGGCCTCTGCCAAGCGCTGACGGCCTTCGTTGGAGGTCAAGAGGGCAATGTCGCTGCTATCACGCATGTTGCCGTATTCGACCAGTGCCTTTGGTTTCGTCGATAGGTTGAGTCCGGTGAGGTCAGCGCGCGGATTCAGCCCCTGGCTACCGAGGTAGTTGGATGGAGCAAAACCGGCTGCGACAAAAGCATCGCGCAGCGCGGTTGCCAGCGCGGTAGATCCCTGCTCGTCATTATTGGCGAGCGGCTGCGAAATCGCAGACACATGGAATCCGCGGTTGCCCTCTCCAGCACCATCTGCGTGAAGGCTCACCACGGCATCGGCGTTGGAGGCATTTTCCTTCTCTGCACGGGCATCGATGCAATCTGCACGACCGGTGTCATCGACGCGGCTGAGCAGCACCTGAGCACCGCGCTGTTCGAGCAGCTGCTTAATTTCCTGCGCCATCAGCCAATTGAACTCATGCTCCGGGAAGCCGTCATTGGAAGCGGTACCGGAGGTATTACATGGCTTCTGGCCACCGCGGCCGTCAGTGACCATCATGTCCGCTGGTGGTGGGGTGCCGGCGTGTCCCGGGTCGAGGTAGATGACCTTGCCGGCTACAGCGCTGGAGCCGTCGGCACGCGAAGTAGCGCGATTAGCTTGCTGTTGTTGTGCATCGCCAGAAGCGACTGCGTCGGGGTTAGCAGAATCAGACATTGCAGACTCCTCATTCGGCGGAGTGGGGTTCGGCATCTGCATAGCCTCTTCTTCAGCTGCCAACGACGTTTGCGTTTCTGTCGACGCAGCTTGCTGAGCGCTTCCTGCTTTGGAAGCCTCCGTGTCGATGGTGCAAGCTACAAGACCGGCTGGCAAAATTGCCGCAGCCACCAAAGCCACAGCTAGTCGTCTTGCTGATCGCTGCACTGCTAGTCCCTGGTGTCCGGGCTGCCGCATAGTGCGTTCTCCTAGTTTCCGCGTACCTGCTATGTGCTGAGTAACAGTAGCAAACACTCGATTGAGAGTCGCCGGCTCCGAGATTTCCTCCCCCTTCGTTTCGGGGAATCACCGCACGTCGGGACGTGTGCAGGATTTTTCAGGACTTATCACCGAGGGGTTTAGTGATTCCCCTTCGCCTGTGCTGCCAAACCCGTAAGCATTAAGTCCACAAGCTTTTCTTGCACACCGGGAAAGTACTGCTCGACCGCTGCAGAGTTAGGAAGGGGACGCGACACCACAGCGAGCCCAAGGTGGAAATCAAGCGGTGCAACGTCCTCCGGGCATAGCCCAGCTGCTTTTGCCTTATCCAGCAGTCGCGTATAGCTCTGACGCAACTCCGTCATTCGCTTTTCGATAATGCCATCAATCTTTTTCGCCTCGCTCCCCAAACTGGTATTGAGATCGCTGAATAATGCCTGGGCAAGTGCCGCAACACTTAATTTCGCGATCGCGTGGACTGCTTCGTGCCAAGCGCCGTCCGGATCGTCGTCAAACTGAGCTACGGCTGCCTCAGTAACCCTGTCGATATCAGCTGCAACACGAGCACTGACTGCGCCGAGAAGCTCAATCCTGCTGGGAAAGTGCCTGCTTGCCGTAGCTACACCGACACCGGCCTCCCTGGCAATCGCACGCATGGATACACCGGCTCCTTGCTCTATCAAGAGTTTTCGCGCTGCTTCCACGATGGCATCACTGTTCATCACTGCATCTTGTCTCACACTTGCATCCTAACAAACGGAACACTATGCTCCACTTTGTAAGTGAAACACTCTGCTCCAGTTAGGAGATAGGCCATGTCAACAGCTACGACTGAGACGAAAAAAGCCTCACCCGCCCCCAAAGCAGTAGCCGTGATCTTCGGTATTCCGCTCGTCATCGGGCTCATGCTCTTCGCGTTCCTGGCACCGACATTTGCCTCCGGCCCGAACGATGTCCCCATTGCGCTGACCGCCCCCGCCCCAATATCCGAACAAATCACCCAAGCCATCGAACACAAAGCTGGCGACGATGCTCCTGATATCCAGGTGATGGACACCCCTGACGCCGTACGCGAGTCAATCCTCAATCGCGAAACTGTTGGCGGCATCGTCATCTCCCCGACGGGCGCTACCGCCTACACCGCTTCAGGCAACGGCGCACCTTACTCGCAGCTTATCGACGGCATTGCGACGACCCTCGAGTCTCAAAACATCCCTGTAGAGCGGGAGGATTTGGCTCCAACCACACAGGATGACCCACAAGCTTCCGGTGTCGCGCTCCTCGGCTTGCCGCTGGCTTTCGGCGGTATCATCTCGGCAGTTATAGCCACCTTCCTCTTCCGAGGTAAGAAGTGGACGAAATTGGGTGTCCTCGCTGGCATCGCAGTCTTCGGAGCCCTCGTGGCAACGTGGATGCTCCACTCTGTCTACGGCACGCTTTCGGGCAGCTTCGGCATGGAATGGCTGGCTATTTCTCTGGGAATCCTGGCTACCTCAATGCTTACCGCCGGGCTTGCGGCCATTATTGGCACTCCCGGTGTGGGCATCGGCGCCATTTTGACGATTTTCTTGGCGAACCCGCTCTCTGGACTGTCCACCGGCCCCTGGCTGCTTCCGGCCGGTTGGTCCACCCTTGGCCAGTGGATGCCCATTGGGGCGACTGGCTACCTAGTCAGGTCACTGTCATTTTTCGATGGCAACGGTGCTGGGGCAGCGTGGTGGGTTCTCATCGTCTGGGTTGCCGCTGGATTCGCTCTCCTCATGTTTGACCGATCCAAAAAATAAAAAACGGGACCCTTTTTAAAGGATCCCGTTTCAAACCGAGCCGCCTGCGAGAATCGAACTCGCGACCTTCTCATTACGAGTGAGACGCTCTACCGACTGAGCTAAGGCGGCACGCACATTGCGCCGAGCTTTCAAGCAAGCAGAAATAACCCTGCACAAAATGTACAAGCGGTAATACTACTGTACTGCCCCCATCGCTACCAAAATGGGGCCTGCAGTCCGCTGCATTAGGCGCGGCTACCGGCTTACCTACGACCAACCTGCCCCGCGATCTGCAATTTAGCCATCAATTCATCCATCAAGACCGTCAACTTCACTGCAGTCACGAGCATGCCGCGCACCTCGGTGACAGCATCGATGGAGGCCAATATCGCCTCCGGCGGAAGGCGTCGGGCTAGCTCCGTGGCTGTCCGACGACGGTCTGGATTTATGAGGTAGACCGCGCCATCGCCAAACTCAGAACCAGCACCAAAGCCCGAATCCCCCGAAGCAGTCTCACCACCACGTTCCGCCCCAAACGCCAGCACCAGGGCGTCACGGTAAAGCCCCATAATGTCGGTCAACGACAGGTCGATCAGATCTGACTCCGCGCGCCTGCGCCGCCGCTTCTGATTTTCCTCCAGCTCCTTGATAACCCCCTTAGAGCCGCGCAGTGCCGCCTGCGCACCCTTGCCGGACGCACCTACGCCCAGTGAGCGCTCGAGGTTCTCCAGCTCCTCAGCCTCTAGTGGCTCCATCCGCCGCTTCACCTCGCCAGCCACTTCGTTGGCTAACTCTCGCGCCGCCAAATACGACTTCGCCGGGTCGAACACGGCCTCTACGAAATCCAGGGCCTTGCCCCGCCAGGCACGCGAGCCCTCATCGGAGACAAAGCCACGCGCACGCCCAATGTGACCGTTGGACACCGTCGCGGCCCAGACCGCTTGCTCGTCGGTAAGCTCTGGCCGCTCGGCGCGCAGGAGGTTTGTGACGTCGTCGATATGCGGCGTCGGCACATAGACGTGGCGGCAGCGCGAACGGAGCGTAACGGAGAAATCCTCCGCGTTCGTCGTTGGTGCGCACATGATGATGACGGTGCGCAGCGGCGGTTCTTCCACCACCTTGAGCAGCGCATTTGAGGCGGATTCGTTGAGGCGGTCGGCGTCTTCGATGATTAGCACGCGACAATCCGCCGTTGTGGGCATCTTGTAGGCCCAGGGCCGCAGCTCGTCCCTCACCGTCGCCACGGAAATGATGGTGCCCTCCGGGCGCACAATCTTGATATCGCCATGTGTTCCCGCCAGCGCCGTCCGGCAGCCCTCGCACTCGCCGCATCCGGGGTTGTCATGCCGCGTGCACAGCAGCGCCGCCGCAAACGCCGTCGCCGTCACCGACCGCCCCGACCCCGCAGGTCCCGTGAACAGCCAGGCGTGCGTCATGTCCGAGTCGCGTGGCACATCGCTTAACGACGACCCCGCGTCCCCACCTTCCGGCGAAACCTCCGCCCCATCGCCTGCCAGCGGTTGACCATTGGCAAAGCGATAATGCGCAGCGCGCACAGCAGCCTGCAGCCGCTGACGAACCCCACCGGTTTCGGGCATACGAGAAAACACGCTGCGCTCTGTCATGGGCTCTGTCATGGCCACAACTCTAGCGCGCCCCACAAGACTCTTGTGAGGTAACTACTCCCTGCAATCCGGGGTTGCCACTAAGGTAGTAGTCATGCAACGGCTCTGGCGAAATCTGAAATGGCTAAGCGGGACAATGTGGCCTGCTTATGCCTCATTTATCTTCGTCTGCAACCTTGTCGGAGCCATGATTGTCGGCTTGTTCCTCGGCATGCTGTTGCCACTGAACCAAGAAACTCACCTGCCGCGGTTGGCTAATGGGGTCATCTATGCCCTGGCTGGTTACCTGGTTCTGGCAATTATTGCGGGAATCGGCACTACTTGGATCCTGTTCAAGCCGTTGTTGAAATGGCAGCGTCATCCGGATATGCACGATCCGCGGCGGGTACGATATCTGGTCATGCGCGTGCCTGTCTATCAGGCACTCTTGGGTACCGTCATCTGGTCTCTGGGCGTGATTGTCTTCAGTGGAGTCGCGTTCGCCTATGACAGCAAGATTGGCCTGATGGTGCTGCTCACCTCGGTGCTCGGTGGCGCCATGGTGGCACTGTTGACCTATCTAATTGCGGAGCGCATGGTGCGTCCGGTTGCTGTGGAGGCGCTGGCGCGTAGGGCCCCGGATTCTTCGCTGGAGCCACCGATTGGCCACCGCCTGCGCCAGACGTGGGTGTTGACCAGCGGTGTTCCAGTGGTAGCAATCCTGCTTGTGCTGATAGGTCAGCGCCGTGGCCTATTCACAGATGACGCGGCAGATTTGCTGCCCACCATCACCGCGCTGGCAATTCTGGCTCTGATTACCGGCTATTTCGGCACGATGTTGGCCACTATGTCCATCGTCGACCCGATTCGTGATCTCACGGGCGCAATTAACAAGGTCCGCCAGGGCCAGGTGGATACGCGCGTGCCTATTTACGACGGCTCCGAGATGGGCGTTCTCCAGGCGGGTTTCAATGAAATGATGCGTGGCCTGCAGGAGCGTCAGCGGGTCCGTGACCTCTTCGGCCGCTATGTCGGGTCTGAGGTCGCCCGTAAGGCTCTGGAAGAAAAGCCAACTTTGGGCGGTGAGAATCGCCTGGTCGCGGTGCTGTTTGTGGATGTAATTGGTTCGACCAACTTCGCGGAGAAGAACTCGCCAGAAGTCGTTGTCCGTGAGCTCAATGCCTTCTTCGACCACGTTGTTGACTGTGTGCACCGCAATAAGGGCATTATCAACAAGTTCCAGGGTGACGCAGCTCTGGCTGTCTTCGGCGCTCCCCTGCCCCTCGACGACACGGCTGGTCACGCCCTCACCGCAGCCCGTGAACTGCGCGAGGAACTGCTCGATCTCCAACTCAGCGCTGGCATTGGCGTCTCCGCCGGTCATGTCGTCGCCGGCCACATCGGTGCTCGTGACCGTTTTGAATACACGGTTATTGGTGACGCGGTTAACCAGGCTGCCCGTCTGACTGAGTTGGCTAAGGACACCCCGGGCCGCGTGCTCGCTACAGCTTCCACTATCCGCCTGGCCAACGAGGACGAGCAGGCTCGCTGGACCACTCTGAAGTCTGTGGAGCTGCGCGGCCGTACGCACATGACGCAGCTTGCGCGCCCGGTGCGCCCGACGCTTGCCGACGAGGCCTAGGGGGCAGCGGACTCGTCGGTCTCGCCAACCTGCGTACCCTCCCACAAATCCTTTACGTTGGAGGAATGACTGACAGCCGCTCCAGCTCTAGCACCAACCCCAGACCTCGCATGCTCGTCCCCGACGCTGCGCGCGGATTCGCTCTTCTCGGCATCGCTATCGCGAACATTGCCACTGCCTGGCTGGTTGCAAGCCCCGAGCTGCCCGGAGCATTCTTCGGCGGCGTCATAAACGACAGCATCGCCGACAAAGCCACCGTGCTTTTTACCGCTGTGACCGCACACAATCGCGGGCTGCCGATGTTCGCAACGCTGCTCGGCTTCGGTGTGGGACTCATCGTCCGCAGTTTGGCCAGGAGAAACTTTCCACGGTCGCGGGCGCGAGTGGTCGTCGTAAAGCGTTACGCGTTCCTGGGGCTGTTCGGCATCGCGCACATGCTGTTTCTGTTCTTTGGCGACATCATGTTTCTCTACGGCATCTGCGGCATCATCCTGGGGCTGCTTATGGGGCTTAGCAACAAAGTGCTGACTATCCTCGCATGGATTGCGCTGACAGTTAATGCGGTATTGAGCCTGCTGTTTTTGGTTTTCACAATTGCGATGCCCGACGTCGGGTTGGACGGTTCCGACATGACCGAGCTCGTCAACGGCGGTGCGATTGAAACAAGTTACCTGGATATGCTCGCCGCGAATCTCGAGGCCCTGACAATGAGCATCACTACTCTGCCGCTACAGCTGTTCCTCTACCTGCCGGTGATGATGATTGGCTTCGTGTGGGCGCGCAAAGGCGTGCTTGACGACGTTGACGCGCACCGTCCCCTGCTTATTCGGTGGCTCGTGGTGGCCGTGATTGTCGCCTTCGGTGTCGGTATCCCTATGGGGTTGGCAGCGATTGGAGTTCTTCCAGCCGGACAGCACATGGCCTTCTTGGTAATTAATAACTTTGCCGGAGTGTTCGCCGGTCCTGGCATCCTAGCCGGGCTGGCGTTGGCGCTGCAGCCGCTCCAGCGACGCCTGAACGAGGGCGCCGCTGTACCAGGTTGGCTGGTGCCGATTGTGGCGCTCGGCAAGCGTTCGATGACCGGCTACCTGATGCAGTCGGTGATCTTCTTTGTGCTGGTGTACCCGTTTATGCTGGATATCCCGCGCGACATGGGCGCGTTCGTGCAAACGCTCATCGCTGTAGGCGTCTGGTTGGTGACACTGTTGGCCGCGTGGGCGATGGAGCGTCGCGGCATGCAGGGGCCGTTTGAGAAGGTGCATCGCCGGCTGTCGTACGGGCCGACAATGCGGGCGGAGTTGGCCGGGGTCGGTGGCCCCAAACCGGCTCCGCAGGATGCGCCGGATGCGCCGGGTGCTGCGGGTTCGGCGGGCACGCCAGGCGCGCCGGGCGCTTAAGACCTACTTGCCCTACTTGCCCCGGCGGGTCGCCTTCACCACTCGCTTGGTGGTGCGCTTGACTGCCTTCCTGGTGGTCTTCTTCGCAGCCTTCTTCGTGGTCTTGCGAGTCGACTTCTTCGCAGCCTTCTTAGTGCCACCATCGGCGGCTTCCTTCGCGCGGCGCTCAGACAGCAGCTCGCAGGCGCGGGCATCGGTCAGAGTCTCAGGCGTATCCCCCTTGCGCAGCGAAGCATTGGTGACGCCATCGGTGACGTACGGACCGAAGCGTCCATCTTTCACCGACATCGGGCGACCGGAGACATCGTTGTCGCCCAGCTGCTTCAGCGGCGGCTTCGCAGCAGCGCGACCGCGGCGCTTCGGCTCAGCGTAGATACGACGCGCCTCGTCCAATGTCACGGTGAAAATCTGCTCTTCGTTAGCAAGTGAACGCGAGTCCGTGCCCTTCTTCAGGTACGGACCGTAACGACCATTCTGAGCAGTAATAACCTCGTTATCGACCGGGTCGACACCGACCTCACGCGGCAGGCTCATCAGCTTCAGAGCCTCTTCCAACGTGACAGTCGACGGCTCCATGGAGGAAAACAGCGAGGCCGTCTTCGGCTTCAGAGTTTCCTCGATGATTTCCGCGGTGCGCTTTTCCTTCTGCTTGGCAGCGGTCTTGGTTTCCCAGTTCTTCTTTCGCTTGCCCTCGGCAGCGCGCTGAGCGTCCTCTTCGGCGCGCTCAGCTGCGATGATCTCCTCAGCCTTGGCTACGACACCTTCGCGCTCTTCATCGGTGACCAGCTCGGTGACGTAGGGGCCGTAGCGGCCATCGCGAGCGACAATCATGCGACCATTGGCCGGGTTAATGCCCAGTTCACGGCCACCCTGCGGCATGGCCAGCAGCTTCTCGGCGGCGGCCAGGTCCAGCTCGTCCGGAGTCATGGCCTCCGGGATGTTGGCGCGCTGCACCTCGTCGGCACCGTTTTCACCGGTACCCGGGCGAGTGCGCTCCAGGTACGGCCCATAGCGGCCAACGCGAACGATGATTGGGTTACCCTCGGCATCGTCGAAAAGGTGGAGAGAATTGACCTTCCGAGCATCAATCGATTCCAGGTTCACGTCGATGATGTTCTTCAGGCCACCGTGGGTCGCAATGGCGTCGGCTCCCTTGTGGCGGTGATCCTTGTCATCACCGAAGTAGAAACCGGTCAGCCAGGTCGTGCGATCCTTATTGCCCGCAGCAATGCCGTCGAGCTCATCCTCCAGCTCGGAGGTGAAGTCGTAGTTGACCAGATCGGAGAACGCTTCCTCCATCAGCCCCACCACGGCAAAGGCCACCCACGAGGGCACCAGAGCGTTGCCGCGGGAGTAGACGTAGCCGCGATCCTGAATGGTCTTGATAATCGACGCGTAGGTCGACGGACGCCCAATTCCCAAGTCCTCCATCTTCTTCACCAAGCTGGCCTCGGTGAAGCGCGCAGGCGGGTTGGTGGAGTGGCTGTCGGCACTGAAGTCCGTGGCCGTCAGGCCCTGGCCTTCAGTCAACTGTGGCAGACGCTTCTCAGCGTTGTCGGCGACCTTGCGGCCGTCGGAAAGCGCGGAGACCTCAACGTATGCCTTGAGGAAGCCCGGGAAGCGAATCGTGCGTCCAGTGGAGGCGAACTCGACGGCGTGCGTGTCGGTGGCGCCAGCGATGGTGACCTTCATGGACGTGCCGCGTGCGTCGGCCATCTGCGAGGCGACCGTGCGCTGCCAGATCAGTTCGTAGAGCTTGAACTCCTCGGCATCCAGCGATCCCGCCAGCTGCCCCGGCGTTGCGAACGTCTCTCCCGCCGGACGAATTGCCTCGTGCGCTTCCTGCGAGTTCTTCACCTTGCGCGAGTACTGGCGCGGCGCATCGGCGACATACTCCGAGCCGTAGAGCTCCAGCGCTTGCTTACGCGCGGCATCGATACCGGCCTTGGACAGCGTCGTGGAGTCGGTACGCATGTAGGTAATGTGACCGTTTTCGTACAAACGCTGCGCCACACGCATCGTGCGCTCAGAGGTGTAATGCAGCTTTCGACCCGCCTCCTGCTGCAGCGTGGAGGTCATAAATGGCGGGTACGGGCGGCGCGTGTACGGCTTCTCCTCCACCGACGCGACCTTGAGCTCAGAGCCCACGAGGTCCGCCGCCAGGGTTTCGGCGAGCTGCTTATCGACGACCCGGATGCCATCGGACTTCTTCAGCTGGCCACGGTCATCGAAGTCTCGGCCCTGCGCTACGCGCTGACCATCAACGCTGGTCAGGGTTGCGACGAATTCCTTCGGCTGGTTGGCGTCAGCAGAAGCCGAGCCGGTGTCCAAAGTTGCGGCGACATCCCAGTACTCGGCGGAGATAAACGCCATGCGTTCGCGCTCACGCTCGACGATGACGCGCGTTGCCACCGACTGCACACGGCCTGCCGACAGGCGCGGCATGACCTTCTTCCACAGCACCGGGGAGACCTCGTAGCCGTAGAGACGGTCGAGGATACGGCGACCCTCCTGGGCGTCAACCAAGTTCTGGTCCAGCTCACGGGTGTTGGCGGCGGCTTCCAGGATGGCCTGCTTGGTGATCTCATGGAACACCATGCGACGCACCGGCACCTTGGGTTTCAGAACCTCCAGCAAGTGCCAGGCAATAGCCTCGCCCTCACGGTCGGGGTCAGTTGCGAGATAGAGTTCGTCGACTTCCTTGAGCTTGGCCTTCAGGTCAGCGACTTTCTTCTTCTTATCAGCGCTGACGACATACAACGGAGCGAATCCGTTGTCGACATTCACACCCAAACGAGCCCAGGGCTCCTTCTTGTAACGAGCCGGAACGTCGGCTGCGCCACGGGGCAAGTCGCGAATGTGGCCCACCGACGCCTCCACGATGTAATCATCGCCGAGATACGGCTGAATCTTGCGAGCTTTCGTCGCCGACTCGACAATTACAAGGCGCTTGAGGCCGTCTGAATTCGCCATAGAAGTTTTTCTATCCTGCAACGTTGAATGTTTTTGACTGTCTAGGTTCTGGTTTTCGTTTAAATCTTGGGGTTCTTGGCCGGACTCTGGCCGGGCTTCAGCTGTGAGAAGCCCGCAATCGGTTCCAACCGGTTCCAATCAGTTCCAATCAGTTCCAACCGGTTCCGATCAGTTCAAATCAGTTCCCGGCCGCGTTCTCCCGGAAGATTATCTGGAAAGAATATGAAGAATATAAGGAATACCGTACACACAATCTAGTTTGTCGCGTGGAATCCTCAAGTATCGGGCGGATTTTGGGTGTGACTGAAGGGGCTGCTGTGGGGGGCTGCTGAGGGAGATACCCGGTGGCCGGCCCGACGACTGCTCTGCGGCTGGCCATGACCATCCCAGTGACTGTCAGCGGCTGGTCACAACAGGCGCAGCAGGCGCAGCGGGCGCGTGATTGCGGGCTGCAAATGTGAAACTGTGTGAGTTTATGACACTTTCAAGCC